>JBKJSI010000299.1:0-15591 GCA_046595915.1 Pirellulaceae bacterium | reverse complement strand
TTGCCGGTCTTTTGGCAACTTTCTCAGGCGTGGAGAGTGTGCATGCGTTTCGCCCCTTTGGCGGCTTTTGCTTTGACTGTGTCTTTAATGATTGCATGCTCGCAACATGCCCTTGCCCAAGAAGAGCCGCCGCGTTCACTTGATTCGAAGTATCAGCTCGTCGAATTCGCGACTTGGCCCGATATCGTTACACCCACCGGCATGACGGTCGACGCGAAGAACCGCGTTTGGGCGATCGAATCGCACACGCATTTCCGACCCGAGAACTATGACGGCCCGAAGGCGGATCGGATCAAGGTCTTCGAAGATACCAACGGCGACGGCAAGTCAGACAAGTACACGATCTTTCACGAGGGCGGCAAAGCGACGATGGGAATTGGGATTCATCCCAATAAGTGCATCGTTGTCGCCGAGCGATCGAAGATCACCCGATACTGGGACGCGGACGACGACCTGAAGCCGGAGAAGCAAGAAACGCTCGTCACCCTCGAAACGAAAGGGGACTACCCCCACAACGGATTGAGCGGCTTTGCTTTCGACATGTTCGGCAATATTTACTTCGGCCTCGGCGAGAACCTCGGGGAACCGTACAAGGTTCTTTGCAAAGATGGTTCGAAGTATGAGGGCGGAGGCGAAGGGGGCAGCATCTTTCGCTGTAGTGAGACTGGTGGCGAGCTGAAAATGATCGCCACGGGATTTTGGAATCCCTTTCATCTCTGCTTCAATCAGGAAGGCAGCCTTTTTGCGGTCGACAACGATCCTGACTCAAGGCCTCCCTGTCGGTTGCTGCAGATCTTGGAAGGGGGCGACTACGGCTATCGCTTTCGCAACGGGCGCAAAGGACTGCACCCCTTTACTGCCTGGAATGGTGAACTACCTGGGACCTTGCCGATGCTCGCGGGGACCGGCGAGGCGCCGAGCGGGGTGTTGCTCGATATCACGCAACGGGATTCGCTGCTGGTCACCAGTTGGGGCGATCATCGAATTGAGCGTTATACGCTCGAAAAGAGGAGCGGCTCTTATAACACCTACAACGCAAAGAAATCGATTGTCGTGCAAGGCGGCGAGAATTTTCGGCCCGTAGGAATTGGCCAAGACTCGAAGGGACACACCTATTTCACGGACTGGGTTCTGAAGGACTATAACCTGCATAAAAAGGGCCGCATTTGGTCGCTGCGAAATGTCGGGGTGACTCGTATATCGGGACACGGTTTTGGCAGCGCGGTTTTGGAATGGGTCGGCGAAAGGAATCCAAAACTCGATAGCGCTGATCCCTACGAGCGTCACGGGGCGCAAATGCAAATCGAAAAAATTGGCGATGGGATCAAGGCAACCAAGCTGGAGGAAGTCGCATCGCCCCTGGAGCGTTCAGAATGGGCGGTCGCAATGCGGCGCAATACACCGAAGGATGCAGATCGACGTATTCCACAACTTCTTGCAGATGCCGATTGGCGAGTGCGATTCGTTGGAATTGAGTGGATTGGCGAAGAGAAGCTCAAACAACACGAAGGTTTGTTAAGAGAGAATCTGCAAAAGCACTCGGCGCGGCGCGAGGAGATGGAAGCGACGCTGGTCGCTTTACGAATGCTCGCAGGCGAAGAGACGAAATCCCAAGATGAACAAGGCGCGGACTCGATCGTGCTCAAAATGGTGCTGAATGAGGAATTACCGGCATACACCCGCGCCCGGTCGTTACGGTACTTGAGACCAGATCATCCGAAGCTGACGCTCGGAGTTCTCCAGAGCTACTTGGATTCGAAGGATGAGGATTTGCAACTAGAAGCGATACGTACGCTTCGTGAACGAGCGGAGGTTGATGCGACCAAATTGCTGGCGAGCACAGCGGAGAAAGAAACCAACAAGTCTGAATTGCGGGCGGAAGCGACCGCGGGACTTGGCGCCACCGCCGCTGCAGCGTTACTTCAGCTAAGCCAAAGCACAGACGCTGCAGTCGCAACAGAAGCGAAGCGGAAGTTGCGCAAACAGGAAGCAATCGAGCCCTGGAGCGGTGAAACCGTCTTGCAGGAACTTCAGGAAGACAAAGCTGCACAGGGCGATCCGGCCCGAGGTTCGCGATTCTTCTTCACCAGCGAACACAAATCCTCGCCTTGCCATACCTATGATGGCCGCGGCCCCAATGTTGGCCCGGATCTCACTCGTATCGCCGAAAACCGCGATGCGGCCAAAATCGCCGATTCCATCCTCCATCCCTCCAAAGAAATCGCCCCACAATTCGCCGTGATGCAGTTAGAACTCACCAGCGGCGTTGTGAAATCCGGCGTTTACATTGGTGCAACGCCGGAAGGCAAAGAGCGATTTGTTGATGCCGAGGCGAAGATATTCGAACTCGATTCGGCGGAAGTCGCTTCTCGGCACTCGGTGAAAACTTCGCTGATGCCAGAGGATATTTCGAAGCGGATGACGAAGGAGGAGTTTTTGGACTTGGTCGCGTTTCTGGGGAAGAGGAATTAGCCACAGATGAACACGGATGAACTCAGATGAGGGAGTTGTTCGTTTCCAAGAACCAACTCTACAAGATCGAAAAAGGTTGCGATGGAAATCCCAGGCGAACAAACTTGTCACTGCGAAGGCTGGTGGGAACAGCCTGAGTATGGTCGTCAGCCGATGACAGGCCTTCAAATCACTTTTGTGGGTGGAAATATCCGAGGAATGGGAACCGACATCATCGGCCCTTTCACCCTTTCAGGAACGATTGGCGGCGGCGGTGTGGTCATGATGCAGAAGCGATACCTCAAACAGCACGCCGTTGAGTATGTGGGCTCCTACGAGGGCGAAGGCGTGATGCATGGACATTGGCGGATCTTTGAAAACACGGGGCGCTGGTCGATTGTGATTAAGCGTAGCGTTGGCGACTCCGAAAGTGATATCCGAGAGATTTCGCCATGAAGCATACTCGTGGCAAAGCAGACGACGATGAGGAATGGGAAGATGGCGCGGAGCACGCAACGGGCGGCTATTCCGAAGATGAAGATTTTGACTACGAAGAGTACATCGAGCGTGAATTCCCAAGTCGCGAGGATACCCACAATCGCGTCAGCTGTAAAAAATGGGCCTGGCGAGTAATCGTTGTTGTGATTTGCTTGCTGTTGATTTGGCGATTCTTAATGTTGTGAATGTCCCAAGGTGCAAACATGAACGCGTCGCCCACCGTGTTTTTTGAGGTCAAGCGTACCTGGCGCACTCCAAGGACTCTGAGATCGATTGGTATGAGTTTGGGCTTATTCGTGTCAGCGATCTTAGCAGCCCGTTGAACTACGCCTGTTTTTCACGCGGCGGCTTTCAGTTCGACGTGAAGCGCGGTAAGGCGGCGTAAAAAGTTGGGAAGCATCTCGATGGCCGCCAGCGCGTTCTGAAGCGTTCTTGCGGCAAGCCAGGCAAGCTGCATCAGTGCGGCAAGGCCGCCGTCGGCCGTTCCTTCCGATTGCAGTGCCCGTGGCGTTCCTATGCCGAACAAGGCGCGCATCACGAGCCCTAGGTTCCGCGCCACCGCCGAGATCAAGCACCGCTTGCGGACTTTTTCGATCCCGCACAGCCACGTCCGCCGCGCTCCGCCGGTCTCGCAGACATGCGCGAAGGAGCGTTCGACGCGTTCGCTCCGTAGTCGCTGCAGCCGCTTACTCTTGTCGGTCTTGGTGCGCCGCCGGTTCGCGTACACGGCGTGCTTCTGCTCCGGCGGCTTGTCGGTCCAGCGCAATAGATACTTTCGCTCGGGCTCGGGAATGTAAGTTCGCAAGCCTGCGCTGACAGCCAACTCGAGTTGCTCGGCCGCGTGATAGCCCTTGTCGGCCGCCGCCTCTTCGATCATTGCTTCAACGCCCGCTTGGTTCAGGTGGACTTGCGCTTCCATCACGCTGTCGACCAGCGTGTGGTGATCCGATTGGTCGGCGTGATATACCTCGGCCGCCAGGATCAGTTCGCTCTCCAGGTCCACCACATGCTCGGCCTTGTAGGCCAGATGCGTGCGGCCGTCTTTCATTTTGGTGATCCGCGAGTCAGGATCGGTCTTGCTCTCCCACTCTTCGTTGGGAACCTTCTTGTTTTTCCGCTTCTTATCGAAACGGCGAACCTCCTCGTCGGTTGGCTCTTGATCCTTTTCAATGACGCCTTCTTTCTTCATCAGGCCGACGACGTACGCCCGCCAGTCTTCGCCTGTGTCTTTGCGGACAATGCTCTTCATGGCCGCATTGGCTTCGAGAGTCGTCGAGTCGACGCCCACGATCTTCCCCTGGAGGAGGCCCTTCTCGTGGGCCAGCTTCAAGACGAATCGAAATACTTCCTCATGAATCTCCAGGGGCAGCCGGTCGCGAATCCGCGTCAAGCTCGAATGGTCGGGCGCATCTTCCGTGAGCGGTATGCCCAAGAATTCCCGCAGGCTGAGGCTGTCATGACACCGCCAGGCGATGCCCCGCTGGCTACCGATCCCTTCGAAGTAGCCGATCAGCAGCATCCGAAAGTAGACCCCCGGCGGAATCGAGGGCCTGCCCGGCGTGCCACTGGCCTGATAATGAGGTGCACAGAGCCGCTCGACGTGCCGATCGAACTCCGCTTCGGCGAGAAGCTGGTTAAGTCGCCGATAAAACACATGCCCTTCCGACCGCGGAAGTTGGTCATGCGTCACAAACAAATCTTCTTGCCGTTCGTCTTTCCGTCGTCCCAGCGCCATCGACGCGCTCCTTGCAATGCAACCCGTGCGGCAAGTATCGTAGCTAGCCGGGCGAGTATTTCAACGGGCTGATAGGGGCGGTTTTTTGGGGATGGGTTGTCTCTCGATTGGCCAATTCAAATCGAGAATTTGGAGCAGCCGTTCGTTTCATCCCCATCCTTGGGGTGGCGATTTTTATCGGAATCGGATTCGTTACCGGCGCAATAGTGCTGAGCTTACTGAAACTCTATGTACTAAATCAGATTCACCATATTGGAATAACGAGCGAAGGGATTCAATACGACAAAAACTTCTGGCAATGGAAACAAGTTTCCAAGGTTGACTACGTAATTGCTCAAACGGCGGGGATTGCTCGGCTCCAGATCCACACGAAACGTGGGTGGAGTGTAGGCGCTTTAACCCTACCCGTTGATCTTACCTGTAATGAAGCGGATCAAATCATCGGAAAGTTACGTGGCGAGTTGGACAAGTCTGGCCATCAAGTCGCATGGGGCGAAATGTGGAGTAACCACAGATGAAACTAAACCACCTCAATCTCACGGTCACCAACGTCCGCGAAACGCAGCAATTCCTGCAAAAGTATTTCGATCTGAACGATGGTGGCGGGAATGCCAACATGGCGTTCCTCCGCTACGACAATGGAATGGTGCTCACGCTGACCAGCATGAAAGTCGGCCGCGAAACCGAGGTCCGCTACCCCGCAACGTTCCATATTGGCTTTATTCAGGAAAATGAAGAACGCGTGAATGAGATTCACGCTCGGCTAGTGGCGGATGGATTTGATGCGCCAGCACCGTCGCGACAACATGGCTCTTGGGCCTTTTACTTCCTTTCGCCAGGCGGATTTGTAGTCGAAGTCCTTTATTGAGCTGTCTTTGTTTCGATAACCCGCATTTGCTTCGGTAGAACTTCAATACTGAATACGACGGCTACGCCGCTAGTTTTGTTTTGCCGAGTGTGCGCGGCCTTGACCGGTGCGAATGCCCCCCCTAATCTCATGGATTCGCCCTCCCGGATCGGTCCGGGACCGGCAAAACCAAGGTTAAGACGGCCACCAAAGGCGAAGGTTCAGACCTGTAGCGGAGCTAAATGCTTACCTGCTATGGCCTTCCGTCTACCGACCCCTGTTTGAAGGAGACCGCTGAACGTGTCGACTGTTGCACCTGCCGCGCCTGCCGCCGCCGCTTCCACGAACCCTGCATCCACAAATCCAATGGTTCAGGAATTGATCGAAGCCGGAACCCACTTTGGCCATAGGGCCAGCCGGTGGAATCCGAAGATGGCGCCATATATCTACGCCCGTAAGAACAAAATTCACATTATCGACATCCGCGAAACCGTTCGCGGTCTGCTTCGGGCGCGAAAGTATCTGAGCCAAGTAGCGGCCCAAGGAAGTTTGGTGCTTTTTGTTGGCACAAAGCGGCAAGCTGCTGCGGCAGTAGACGCCGAAGCCCAGCGCTGCGGAATGCCTTTCGTGACCGATCGTTGGTTGGGCGGTACGCTCACCAATTTCCGCACGATTCGCCATCGCCTCGGTCGCCTCGAAGAACTCGAGAAGATTCGCGCCGGCTCGGAACTGGCAACCTATTCGAAGAAAATGCAATCGTCGCTCGCTCGCGAATACCGCAAGGTCTATCGCAACCTCAACGGCATGCGAACGATGAATCGCTTGCCCGAGTGCCTCGTGATCGTCGATCCCAAAAAGGAATCGAACGCGGTCAAGGAAGCTCGCACCCTTGGCGTCACCACGGTTGCCCTCATTGATACTGATTGCGATCCAGACGTCATCGATTTGCCAATTCCAGGCAACGACGATGGTATTCGCTCGATCGAAGTGATCCTTCGCCATTTGGCCGACGCTGTCGCGCAGGGACGTCAGGCTTCTGTCCAGCAAAAGAAGGACGCCAAGGATGCGAAAGACGCCTCCCGCGCCCAGGCACAAGCCGACAAGGGCGAATCAGCCTAGTGAAGACGTGAACAAAAAACTGACCGCGTCCTGTAGGCTAACCCTCAGGACGCGCATACCAGTCAATCAAGTTGAAAAATCTGGCGACGAACTAATCGTCGTCCAGTTGGGTCTCCAATGCTGTGAGCCCAATCTCGCAAACACCGAATTCACTAATTCGCGCCGCGACCCCATGGCGCAGTTGAGCACCGCAAGGAGAGAAGAACATGGCCGAAGTAACCGCCGCCGCCGTCAATGAACTACGCAAAGTGACCGGCGTGCCGATGATGGATTGCAAAAAAGCCCTAGCCGATGCGGCTGGCGACATGGACAAGGCGAAGGATTTGCTACGTGAACGCGGCATCGCCAAGGGCGCCGGTCGCGCCGATCGCGAAACGGCCTTTGGTCGCTTTGGCCTATTCTTTGGCCATGCCGAGAAAGCTGGCGGTATTGTCGAGCTGAAGTGCGAAAGCGCGCCAGTGACCCAGAACGAGGAATTCATCCAGTTCTGCAATGACCTCGCCAAGCAAATGGCCGCGTCGCCCGACGTGAAGACGGCGGAAGACCTGCTCAAGAAGCCCAGCCCCAGCAAGCCAGGCATGACGCTTGGCGACGTGAAGGATGACATGTTCAACCGCATCCGCGAGGTCTTCAACGTCGGCCGCTTGGCTCGACTTGAAGGCTCCACCGGCGGATACAGCCACAATTCGGGAACCGTCTCTGGCGTGCTGATCGCTATCGACGGGGCTTCCGATGAAGCGGCCAAAGACATTTGCATGCACATCGCCGCCATGCGACCGAAGGCGACCAACAAGGAAGAAATCGATCCCGCACTGATCGAAAAAGAGCGAACGTTCCTCAAAGAACAAGCACTCAAGGAAGGCAAGCCAGCGAACATTGTCGACAAGATGGTCGAAGGCCGCCTCAAGCAATTCTACGCCGAGCATGCTCTGCTCGAACAACCGTTCGTCAAGGACGACAAACAGACCGTCGCAGCCTACGCGGCCTCCAAGGGCCTCAAGGTAAAGAGCTTCATCCACTGGGAACTCGGCCGCGAGTAAGCCCCAGTTCCTGAGTGCTAGTTCCTGAGCTCTGAATTTCCATTTGAGCCCGGAGCGTAAGCGACGGGAGTTGTCAAACACTCGGGGGACCACCCTCCCCTGCTCGCCAAATACTAAGGACGCATCATGACGGATGGGAATAGCGGCGAGACTCGGGCGATTTTGAAGCGAGTGGTGCTCAAGCTCTCCGGCGAAAGCTTCTGCCGAGCCGGCGAGCGCGGGATCTCGATGGAAGAGGTCATCCACATCGCCCGGCAGGTCTATCAAGGTAAACAACTAGGCGTCGAAATCGCCGTCGTGATCGGCGGCGGCAATATCCTCCGCGGCGGCCAATTTAAGGCGAGCAGCGCGAGCATTCAGGAAGCAACCGCCCACTACATGGGGATGCTGGCGACCGTCATCAATGGCCTCGCCTTGCAAGACGCTCTCGAAGCACTGGGCTGCGAAACGCGGCTCATGTCGTCGATCCGCATGGATGGCGTCGCAGAGCCCTATATCCGCCGTCGTGGCTCTCGGCACCTCGAAAAGGGCCGAATTGTGATCCTCGCGGCGGGCATCGGCAGCCCTTTTGTCACGACCGATACCGCAGCCGCCCAACGCGCCCTCGAACTCGAAGCCGACATTTTGCTGAAAGCAACGCGGGTCGACGGCGTCTATAGCGATGATCCCGAGCGAAATCCGCACGCTGTGATGTATCGCGAATTGACCTACTCCAAGGTCCTAGAACAAAATCTACGGGTGATGGACAGCACGGCGATCACGCTCTGCAAGGAACATGAAATGCCGATTTTGGTGTTCAATTACCGCAAGGAAGGCAATCTGCAAAAGGCTTTCACCGGCCATAGAATTGGCACGCGAATTGGCTCCGCGCCCGCGACGCTAACGACCCCTTAGGATTCACCCGCCATGACCGCAACCGAAGACATTTTGCTCGACGCCGAAGATCGCATGGAGAAAGTGGTCGGCGTTCTCAAGAACAATCTCGCGGGCATTCGCACCGGCCGCGCCAATCCCGGTCTCGTCGATTCGCTGCGAGTCAACGCTTATGGATCGGAAGTGCCGATCAAGCAGCTCGCCTCCATCGGCGCCCCAGAGCCAACACAAATTTTGATTCGCCCCTACGACGCCGGCACAATTAAAGATATCGAGAAGGCGATTATCTCTAGTGGGTTGGGCTTCAATCCCAACAGCGACGGCAAAGTCATTCGCATCAACGTGCCGCCGCTCTCGACCGAAGTCCGCAAGAAGATGGTTTCGCGCATCAAGGAACTTGCCGAAGAGGCCAAAGTCTCGATCCGCAACATCCGCCGCGACGCCAATAAAGATATCGACCAAGCCGAAAAAGATGGCAACGCAACGGAAGACGAACGCGATGGCGCAAAGGAAGAGTCACAGGAGCTGACTAAGAAGTTCGAGAATGCCGTAGGCGATATGGCCAAGCGTCGCGAAGAGGAAGTAATGGAGGGCTAATTCGGGAGGAATTGTTTTGCGGCGCGGCAAAGCTCACGAACTGCTGGAAAACCTAAATCGCCGCGAAATGCCGCGCCCGGTGATCGTCGCCCATCGTGGCTTTGCCGGGCGATATCCCGAGAACACTCTTGCAGCATTCCGCGCTGGAGGCGCAACCGGCGCCGAAGTGGTTGAACTTGACTATCACCACAGCGCAGATGGCGTCCCCATCGTGATCCACGATGCGACGGTCGAGCGCACGACTAACGGTGACCAGCTCTGGCGCAACGAGCGTCTCGAAGTCGCCAGCCGCCCCGCGAAAGAGCTGATTCAACTCAACCCGACGGCGAAACACGAGAGAACAATCGAAGGCGAACGGCTCCCCATGCTGGCTGAGGCGCTAGTAACGATTCAGGCTTCGCGCGTCACCATGATCGAACGAAAATCAGGCGACGCGGAGACGTTGCTACGACTTTTGCGAGAAATGGAATGCGAGCGCGATGTCGTCGTGCAGGCGTTCGATTGGGATTTTTTGCGAGACTGCCGCCGTTTATCGTGCGATGTCGTTCTGGGCGCGCTATGCAAAGAAGAGATGACGCCAGCACTCGTAAGTGAAGCCGCCGCGATTGGCGTAGAGATTATCACTTGGAAACGCGAGCTACTCCACGCAGCCAAGATCGAGCTCATTCATGCCGCCGGAAAACAGGCCTGGACCTATACGGTCAACGAAACAGCCCATGCTCAAGAACTCATTGCTGCGGGAATTGATGGGCTCATTAGCAATTTCCCCGACGATATGTTGGCACTTCGAGAGCGGCTAAGTCCATCGTGATCTTAGAACTTATGCCCCCGCTGTGGGCCGGTTTTCGTGTAGGTCAATACCTCCGGCCCAGTCTCGGTCATCAGCACCGTATGTTCAAACTGCGCCGAAACCTTGCCATCGGCGGTACGAACCGTCCAGCCGTCCTTCTTATCGAGCACCGTCCGCTTCACTCCCAAGTTGATCATCGGCTCAATCGTAAAACACATTCCGGGTTCAAGACGTGTACGTCGCGCGGCAGCGGTAACAACATGCGGTATCGACGGCTCGAGATGAAACTCGCGTCCTAGTCCGTGGCCGACATACTCTTCCACAACGCTAAATCCGCTCTTGCGAGCCAGCTTCTCAATCGCTTCGCCAATCTCCGAAACCCGGCAACCCGGCGAAAGTGCATCGATCGCCGCATACAGCGAGTCAAACGAACACTGCACGACCTTCCTCACATCGTCCCGAATCTTCCCAATGCAAAACGTCTCCGACTGATCGCCATACCAGCCATCCACGATCGAGGTGATATCGATGTTGATGATATCACCCTCGCGGAGTGCATAATTATCTGGAATGCCGTGGCAGATCACTTCGTTAATACTAGTGCAGCAGCTTTTGGGATAACCGCGATAACCGAGCGTCGCCGGGCGATGTCCATGTTCCAGCGTGTAGTCGTGAATGATCTTGTCGATTTCGATCGTTTTGACGCCGGGAACTACAAACGTCCGGAGATGATCCATCAGCTGGGAATTGAAGCGGCAGGCATAGCGCATCGCATCCCGCTCACGGGCGGTGAGCTTGAGCTTGCGGTAGTCATCATTTCGCAGCATGCCATTCCTCTTGGTGATGCAGCCTCAAACCCGGCGGTCGACGTACCAAAGATCAGGGGTGTCGGTTCGAAATTGTAGCACGGGGGGCGAGAGGGGAAAAAGGTGGATTGACGCTGCAATCAAGCTCCTCGGCGTTTGGACGACCTCCCAGAAGCCATTTAACCGCCTCACCCCGATTTGATTTTGCCGGTAAAATCCGACCTGCCTACGCAGACAACAATATTTAACCGCAAGTGACCGAAAATGCCCCGGTATCAGCCCGCCAACATCGAACCCAAATGGCAGCAGATTTGGGAAGAAAAGAAGCTCTTCAAAACGCCTGAGATGCCGGTCGGCGAAAAGCTCTACGTCCTCGACATGTTCCCCTACCCCTCTGGCGACGGCCTGCACGTAGGCCACCCCGAAGGCTACACCGCTACCGATATCGTCTGCCGGTTCCAACGCATGCGCGGCAAGTCGGTGATGCACCCGATGGGCTTCGACGCCTTCGGCCTCCCCGCCGAAGAGTTCGCGATCAAGACCAATACACACCCGCGAGCGACCACGGAAAAGAACATCGCCAATTTTGTGCGTCAGCTAAAGATGCTCGGCTTCAGCTACGACTGGGACCGTGTCTTAGCGACCACCGACAAGGAGTATTTTCGCTGGACCCAGTGGATTTTCCTAGTTTTGTACGACACTTGGTATGACGCCAAGGCTGCCAAGGGCCGCCCTATCGCCGAGTTGCCAATTCCGGCCGAAGTGACCCAGCAAGGCGCCGCGGCGATTGGCCAATATCAAGACGATCATCGCCTCGCCTACCAAGCGGACGCCCTCGTGAACTGGTGTCCTGGCCTCGGCACAGTGCTGGCCAACGAAGAAGTCGTCGACGGCAAAAGCGAACGAGGCGGGCACCCTGTCCAACGCATGCCCCTGCGCCAATGGATGCTCCGCATCACCGCTTACGCCGACCGCCTGGAAAAGGATTTGGAAGGAGTCGACTGGCCCGAAGGCATTCGCAAACTCCAACGCGACTGGATCGGCCGCAGCACGGGAGCTGAGGTTGATTTCTTCATCGGTGACACGAGCGGTTTCGAAAAATGGAAATCAACGCGAAAAGGAACCGGCTTCCCCGAAAAGCCCAGCGAAGACGTTCTGAGAATCTATACCACTCGCCCCGACACACTGTACGGCGCGACTTACATGGTCATCGCTCCCGAGCATCCCTTTGTTGGGCGACTGACGACTGCTGCTCAACAATCAGAAGTCGATGCCTATGTTCAGAAAGCCGCATCCCGTAGTGATCGCGAGCGCCAAGATGACAAGAAGACTAAGACCGGCGTATTTTCCGGATCGTACGCCATCAATCCAGTGAATGGAGAAAAAGTCCCTGTCTGGATCGCCGACTACGTGCTGATCAGCTACGGAACCGGCGCGATCATGGCGGTCCCGGCTCATGACGATCGCGACCATGCCTTCGCGAAACAGTATTCTCTGCCGATCGTGGAAGTCGTTGCTGCGCCGAAGGATGCCGAGGAAGAGGAGTGCTTCTCTGGAAGCGGTACCGCGATCAATTCAGGCCCACTCAATGGTCTTTCCACGCTAGAAGCCAAAACGAAAATCACTAGCGAACTGAGCAGCGGCGGAACAGGCCGCGAAGCGGTCAACTATAAATTGCGTGACTGGCTCTTCAGCCGCCAGCGATTCTGGGGCGAACCGTTCCCCATTTTGCACGAGATCGACGCGAGCGGCGCACTGACCGGCGCCAAGCGAGCGGTCCCCATCGATCAACTCCCCGTCGATTTGCCCCACATCGACGACTACAAGCCCCACGGCCGCCCCGAGCCACCCCTGACCAAAGCGCCCAAGGAATGGCTGGAAATCACGCTCGACGGCAAACGCTATCGCCGCGAAACCAACACCATGCCGCAGTGGGCGGGATCATGCTGGTATTACCTCAGGTTCATTGATCCCAAGAACAGCGAACGGTTCGTCGATCCAGTCAAAGAAAAGGCCTGGATGCCGGTCGACCTCTACGTCGGCGGCGCCGAACACGCCGTGCTGCATTTGCTCTACGCGAGGTTCTGGCACAAGGTGCTGTTCGATCGGGGCCATGTTTCAACGCCCGAGCCTTTTCGACGCCTGGTGAATCAAGGAATGATTCTGGGCGAGATGGAGTTCACGAGTTACAAGAACTCCGAAGGCGCCTTCGTAACTTCGCAAGATGTCACGGAAAACGAAGAGGGGGAGCCGATCCTTAAAAAAGGAAAATCCAAGGTTGAAGCAGTGAAAGTCGAGGCGACGGCCGTGGAAAAGAAGGGCGACAGCTTCGTGCTCACTGAAAATCCGGCGATTCGTGTCGATAGTCGGGCTTACAAAATGTCCAAGAGCCGGGGGAACGTCATCAACCCCGACGCGATTGTGCGGGATTACGGCGCCGATTCACTGCGGCTCTACGAAATGTTCATGGGCCCGCTGGAGGCAACGAAGCCTTGGAGCATGGCCGGCGTAAGCGGCGTGCGCGGCTTCTTGGACCGTGTTTGGCGCTTGATGGTGGATGATCGCGTCGAAGAGATCGCACTGCTGGAAAGCGTCAAGGACATTCCGCCGACGGTAGAGCAGTTGCGAGTTCTACATAAGACCATCTTCGCCGTGACTCAAGACACGCAGTCGATGGCGTTCAACACGGCGATCGCGCGGATGATGGAATTCACCAACTTCTACACTAAGGAAGCGGTGCGCCCCAAGTCGGTGATGGAGACATTTTTGTTGCTGTTGGCACCCTATGCCCCGCACATTGCCGAGGAACTGTGGCAAGCACTGGGCAACAATGAGCCATTGTCGCTGCACCCTTGGCCGGCCTGTGACGAATCGCTGCTCAAGGAGTCCGAAGTCGAAGTAGCCGTGCAGTTCAAGGGCAAAGTCAAAGCCAAAATCATGGTGCCCGCCGGGGCGACCAAAGCCCTTCACGAAGAAATCGCTCGAGCGGACGCGAAAGTGGCTGAGATTTTAGCCCAATCACAGGTCGTCCAGACGATCATTGTGCCCGGAAGGCTGGTAAACTTTGTGACGAAATAGCTTTCACTGAATTTCGGACGGTAGGTCAATGAAGCGAATTCATTACTGCAATCGCTCTCAGTCGACGTTCGTCGCGATATCAACCCTCTTGGTGGTTAGCGCGATGAACCTTTGCGCGGCTCAAGAAGTTTCTACAAAACCTGACGCGATTCGCGCGGCGATCGAAAAGGCGCTTCCGCTCCTGCGAAAAGGAAGCGAGGGGCATATGGCCAATCGGACCTGCTTTGCATGTCACAATCAGGCGCATGTGCTGATCGCCATGCGAGCGGCGGAACGGTTCGCGGGAATCGCTGTCGATCCAGCGCTTTCCGAGGCCAACGCCAAGCACTCGCTGAAATTCTTGGCCCGAAATGAAGAGGCTTACAAAAAGGGAAATGGCCAAGGCGGTCAGGCGGATACCGCGGGCTACGCACTTTGGCTACTGGACCTGACGAGAACCCCGCCCAATGACACAACGAGCGCCGTGGCGGAGTATTTGATTCAGTATCATGCCGATTGGGGATATTGGCGGGTAAGTGGCAATCGCCCTCCCAGTGAAGCGAGCCATTTCTCGACCACCTATGCGGCGCTTCGCGGCCTTAAAGCGTTTGCGACCGCAGAGCAAAAGCTGCGGGTCGAGGAACGATCCGCGAAGGCAAAGGCTTGGCTGGAAAAGACGCCGACTGTCGATACGGAGGATGCGGTATTCCGCTTGCGAGGGCTTTGCCTAGTCGAATCGAGCACGGAAATTCGGCTGAAGGCAGTAGAAGAGCTTAAGGGATTGCAGCGCGAGGATGGCGGGTTTTCGCAAACCAAGGAAATGTCGAGCGACGCCTACGCAACGGGCAGCGCTATGGTTGCGCTTGCCGAAGCGAACCCGGAATGCGTCAAGGGTGATAGCTATCGCAAAGGAGTTGAGTACCTACTTCGCACTCAACTAGTGGATGGCACTTGGCGGGTGAAAACCCATAGCAAACCGTTTCAAGAGTATTTTGAAACGGGCTTTCCTCATGAGAAAGATCAGTTCATTTCGAGCGCCGCAACGGGCTGGGCCGTTGCGGCGCTTTCCGCAGCTCTTGATACCGATGCGCCTGCGAAGTAATGGTGCTACTTTGCCGGGGAATAATCGGTTGGCGTCATCAAAAGCGATTTCACGCCGCCTTCTGCGGTCAGTGAGCCGCCGCCGACTTTTTCGGAGGCTTCCTTGGCAGCCACCCAGTCCGCGTCTTTGCGGAACTCGTCAAAGCTCTTTTTGTGCGCCTCGACGGAATCGTGAATGAGGATGTAGGTGAGGTTGTCTCCGGCGCCTTTTTGTCCGGTGAGCATGTGCCAATAACCAAAGTGCTTCATGCCGTGCTTCGAGAAGAGCTTGATCGTATGGTCGCGAAAACGCGCATCGAGGTTCTTGAGGTTGTTGGGAGACGTTGTGTACGTGCGTAGTTCGAAAACTCGGGGCTTCGTTTCGGCGACAGGTTTGATTTCGGGACTATAGTCGGTGGCTTCCAGGTTGATCGATTCAATCTTGTCGACTAACTTGCCATTCTTTTCGGTTCCGGCGAAAAACGTTTGGCGCTCTTTGTCCTCGATGAACGCCTTCCAAGACTTGGCTTTCGCTTCCGCGCTCGGATAGGAGAGGATGTAGTAAAGCTTGCGCTCGGCATTTTCGATCGGTGTCCAGTAGCCGACATTCGTCATGCCATGTTTTTCAAATGACTTGCAGGTGTAATCTCGAAACCGGGCGTGCAACGCGTCGAGCTTGCCTTCGGCGGCGGTGTAAA
>JBKJSI010000728.1:0-4560 GCA_046595915.1 Pirellulaceae bacterium | reverse complement strand
GTTGCCGCGAGATCACCACATTCGTCAGGCGATGGAGTTGGGCGACTTAGCGCCGCCCTTTGCTCATTCAACTCCCAACGCTGCATCGATGACTGGCTTTTTTGATTCCAACGCCCTTTTTAATCCCTTTCTCTTTGAATTCCGGCGTTTCGCTGAGCCAGTGCAGCGACTCTTCTCACGCTGCGAGACCTATGAAGAGCGCGGCTATTACCTTCTGGGATTTACATGGACGCTTTTGGTTGGAGGCTTTTTCGCGGGAGTGATCTGTCGCACGGCGGCGTTTGATCTTGCTTCTCATGAGCGCTACGGCGTTTTTCGCGCGCTGCGATTTGTCGCCCTGAAATTCCGAAGTTTTTTTACGGCGCCGCTGATTCCGCTGCTGGTCCTCGGCGTCATGCTATTGCCGATCTTTATATTGGGACTTATTGCTGCTTATGTATCTACCTTCTTCGTTTCCCTAATTTGGGGGCTCGCACTAGTCTGGGGAGTGTTGTTAGGAGTCGTCGCGATTGTGGCGTTATTTTCTTGGCCGCTGATTTGGCCAGCGCTTGCCGCTGAGGATAGTGATTCGTTTGACGCATTGGGAAGTTCGATTGGGTACGTGTCGCAGAGACCGTTTTCCTACTTTGTTTACGTGACTCTTGCGGCGATCGTTACCGCAGGCGGATTCCTAGTCGTATCTTGGATCTTGCAGATCGGCGCTTCGCTAACGCAATTTGCCATGGTCACCGGCGGGGGCTTGGAGACGGCGGGGCAATTCGTCGGCGCCGCTCATGCTCATCCCGAATCGATGACAGCGAGCGTTTACAACTTCTGGTCCTATTTCGCCAGCTACTTTCTTGAGGCCTATCTCTTCAGCGCCTTCTGGACTGCCTCCACTGGAGTCTTTTTGCTGTTGCGATACGACGTCGATGGCGCCGAACTCGACGACATCTATCGCGATGGCGCCGAAGATGAAAAACCGATGCCCAAACTCGCTCGGGAAATGGGAATCACCGGCGAGGCCGCATCAATGACTGCCCCGGTCGCTCCACCAGCGGAAGCCGCGCCCGCTAAAGCTGATTGATGTATCGCTGTGCTTGCTGATGCATTTGGCCGCGAGTGATGACCTCATCGCAGCCTGCGGCGACTGCGGATTGCAGAAGCGTCTCGTGAACGTGTGGTCCGAATGCGGTGATCTTTGCCGAAGGGAACTTCGCTTTCAGCGTTGCGATCGCCTCTGGTACGTTAGCGGCGAGACTCGAAAGATCGACTAGTAACAAAGTCACATCGCTTGGTTCTGGAAAGTCACTTGCTGCCGCAAGGGACAGCATCTCCAGTTTTTTCCCCAACATGCGGGCGCGTTGGCAAATAGAATCCGCAAAAAGTAGATCGGTCGAAATGACGAACCCTGCCACAACTACACCGCCTCTGGGCCACGGAGGCCATTATCGACACAGATCGCTTCATCGAGCGGCATGACAAAGATCTTGCCGTCACCAATACTGCCACGTTCGCCGGACCTCGCGGCGATCTGTAGGGTCTCTAGCGTGCGATCGAGAAAGTCGTCATTGACGGCGATTTCGAGTGTGACTTTCCGCAATAGGTTCGTCTTGTACTCCAGCCCGCGATAGGTCTCGGTGTGTCCTTTTTGTCTCGCGAATTCTTGGGCATCGCAGATGGTGAGGCGTTGGACTCCAATTCGAGCAAGCGCTTCACGAACAACCTGAAGCTTGGTCGGTTGGATGATGGCAATGATCATACGCACTTCGGTGGCTCCAGACGGGCGGCGTCTCCATAGAGCATACGAAAAAAGGGCGCCCGCCGAAAGTTCGGTGAGCGCCCTTGATGTCAATCACGAAATCAGGGGATGCCTATCGCAAGAAGATAGGACCACCGCCAGCGCCGCCGCCTAGGGTCATGCTCGCTTCGAGCACTTTCTTGATGCGGCTTTGCATCTCGGTGAGATGAGCGGTTGTATAAGGATCAAGCTTGGCCGCACTCTTGAGCGTGGCGTCGATCCGCGCTGCCAGTGAGGTCAATTCGAGATAAGCGATCGACTGGCAATCCGCAGGCGCACCACCTTTGCGAAGGGCCAAGTCGCTTAGCCTTTCGAAATAGGCCCGCTGCAAATTGCGGCGAAGGCTGCTAATCGCCGGCTTGCGGTTGGTGAATTCACCAGCGCGAACCGTGTCGAGTTCCGCAAAGATCGATTTCGTGAGCCGTTGAATCAGTTCCGCGGTGGTCACGACATCGACATCGGGCGAAGCCTTGAGCTCCGAATCGAGCAAGCGCGACAGATTATTGCCCGAGAGCAAAGTCGACAAAATCGAGAGTTGCTGACTCAGCACAAAATCATGAATGCCAAAATCGCGGCGAGTCGGCGGCTCCTGGCCCCAATGCGACCAGTGCAGCGTGCCAAGCATGTTCCACGTCTCTGGCGGCAACGAATAAGGCTTGTCGCCGAAGACTTTCTCTTCGAGCATGGTCAGCACATCTCGCTGCAGCTTGGCGTCGACGAGTGAGAAGGGCGGCTTGCCGTCCTTATCTCCCTTATGGCTGCGACTCGTTTTCACACCGCCCACTTGGCGGGCTGCGAAGTTCATCGCCCGGGTTTGTAGCGTAATCAAGTTCTGAAAAGCGCGACGGGCGGCGGCATAGTCATCGCCATCTTTCACCAATCGCTCAACCAATGTGGGAAGCTGTTCTTCGCTGATCCTTGCACGATGAAGTGCGAATTCGATCGGATCACTTCCCATGTCAAAACGATTCGAATCTGGATCAGGCGCGAACGCCGTCGTGTCCTCATCCGTTGCGTACTGAAGCTCCTTCTCGCCAGAGCGGGAAGCGATCTTCTTGAGTTCAGCGATTTCGCCCATCGTGCCGCCGGCTAGCGGCTTGTATCCATATTCGATCGCCCAGTAGTCATACAAGCCGATCGTCGGAGTGTAAAAATCGCCCTGTGGCATATCTTTGGCGGCAATATTCGTCGGCGTGTAATCCATCACCGAAGCGACGATGCCATGCGGCTTGCCGACAGCGGGATCATTCATTTCCTTGATGCTATAGATTTTGCTCGCCTTGAAGTTGTGACGAAGGCCGAGCGTATGGCCGACTTCATGCATCGCCACTTCCTTAAGACCTTGAAATACGAGCTTGTCGAAAATTGCTTTGGTGGCGGCTGGATCGGCAGCGGGCTGCTGAAGCACCGTAGCCCCAAGCAAGAACTCGGAAGCCATCGTGGAAGGAAGCATGCATTCGCCCCCATCACGACGCAACATCGAGCGGCGCACTTGGCCTTCAGGGCTTGGAGTTAAGCCACCGAGTAGAACTTCCTCTGCCTGGTTGATCAAAGCGTGCGGATTGCTCGACTCGATATCTCCCTGCCAACTTTGAATGAAATCGGCGTCAAACAAAATGTCGGCGTCGAGAATCTGGCCGGTGTAAGGATTGACATGGGAAGGTCCAATAGCAAAGCCAGCATTCGAGGTGATCCAACGGAAGGTGTTGTAATTGATATCTTCCGGATCCCAAGTCTCTTCTTCGCGCTGTTCATCCACTTCGACGGCATTGAGGAAACCAACCTTTTCGTAAGCCTTGTTCCATTCTTCAATCGCTTCGCGAATGGGTCGGCGGTAAGCATAAGGAATCGTTTTGTCGAGGAAGAAGCGAATCGGCTTCTTGGGCGGCGAAAGAGTGGCAGTTGGATCAGCTTTCTCCAAGTGCCAACGATTGATATAGCGGACAAAATTGTCGCGGTCGCCCTTGTAGTTGAAATCCTTGACCACCGTCAGAAAGTAACCAACTCGGTCATCCGCCAAGCGCGGCTGATAGTTCGACTGCGGAAGCTGCGCGATCGAATAGTGAATGCCAACCGTCGCACCCCGGCTATCAGCAATTGAATCGATTTGAGCGCCGCCGCCGGAAGCGTAAGTCGCATTGATTCGCACTTCTACGTTGTTCTTATAACCCTTCACAAACTCGATCGTTGATCGCTGAGGCGAAGGGGCAAAGCCAGGAAGCTGCTGCGCGATCTGAGCAAAATCGCCCAAAAAGACGGGCGTCAAGTCAACCAGATCGCCCCCCTTGGGCCCTGTGGTAATGATGGGCAAGCTGAACAGGATACTGTCGGTATAGGCATTCAGAACCGCCGATCCTTCAGGCGTGCCAGGCGTAGCCTTAAATCGCACGTTTCGACGAATGATATGTAGCTTGTCGTCGACTTTACGAAAGGTCAGCACCCAATCGTCATTTACGTACATTCCGCCGTAGATCATGTTGAACGCGATGCCGCGATTGATCGTGATGGCAACGATATACTGCTGTCCGTAGTTCGCCGCGTTAAACTCGCCAAAAAGATTGCTCCCCTTTTGATACATATTGATCGCGCCGGTGATCGCTTTGGCGTCGGGGCCCAAAACTTGGGCGGCAGGAGGGCCGGCGGGTTTTGCGCCGGGCGCGGGGTCTTGCGCGGTGGCGTTCATCGATTGAAGGCAGGCGGCAGCCAAGAAGGCGGCCGTGAAAAGCAGTTTTTTCATGGATAGGCCCGTGGGGTACAGCAAGGTGGAAGTGTGTTTCAGA
>JBKJSI010000687.1:0-3261 GCA_046595915.1 Pirellulaceae bacterium | reverse complement strand
TATCGATTTCGCCAAGGAACTTCACGGGATCTGCTTTGATCTTCTTCGTACACGGTGCGCAGCACACAAAGACAATCTGGCCTTCGACCACCGTGGATTTGGGCTCTTCAGGGAGTGGTTCTTTCATCACCGGACAAATTCCCTGAGCCTTGGCAAAACTGGCATGAATGGTCTTCAGATGTTCGCTATTGGCCTGATCCTTGAGGCAATCGCGGCAACAAAAGTAGAGTGTTTCTTCACCCACTTTGCCCTGGATAGGCGTCCCATGTTCACCGAGCTTCTCGCCGGTAACGGGACAGATCTTCTGGACCGCAACTCGCACTTGATCGCGTTTTGACAGCTCGACAATCGGCTGATTGCATCCAAGGTTAAAAATCGCCAACAGTCCCAGTATCGGCATGAAGAATTTCACTTTTACTCTCCAGATATGAATTTAGAAAACAAGAGCACACACAAAAAAACACTGGCTATTTTGGTTCGGCGTCAGTTGCCGGATTCTGCTTGACATAGTCTTCCGGAGCCTTGACTTCGTCGGGCTTCGATTTCGCGAGAGCGACAAATTCATCGACACAGGGTGGGCAGCAAAATTCATAGGTTTTGCCGCCAATAATCCACGTACATTTCGGATTGGCTTTCGTGAGGGTCACGGGGCAAATCTTATCGCCTGCTTTCGGCTTCAAATCATGTTCAGCCTTGAATCCCGCAAACTTCTGTGAAGCGGTGACATTCCCGTTTGCCTCAATATCCGCCTGGGTATAAAGTCCCCCTGGAGTCAAATAGAGATTCTTTTCGTCATCATTTGCCACTTTCGCTGGCATGGCGGTATCGTCTCCATGCGCGGGGGATTCGGTTGAGAATCCCAAACGAAATCGCTCTCCTTCAATCGTGATATTGGGAACCGTGACGTCGATGCTCTTTCCAACTAGGGATGCGGGAAGCTGAGCAACAAAGAGTGACGCTTTGCCTTCACTGTCTCCCGGCTGCGGCTTGGGCGCGATATCAATCGCGATCGACTCACTCTCCGAGACGAGCTTTGCAAAGCCCGCTAGGTTTTGGGCAGGGATCTCCAGCACCCGTGTTTCATCATTGCCCAAGGTGTAGAGTCGCAGTTCGCCAGCGCTGGTGACGATCGCTTCGACGTGGTAGCTATCACGTCCCAGAGAAACAACGATGCCGCCATGGGCGCCCTTGATGTGCCCGTGGTCTTCGTCGTCTTTCGCTGTTGCAGCGGCTTGGGTATCCGCTGACTTCCCATTCGTGGCCGGCGTATTTGCCGCCGAATCCGGCTTAGTCGGGGAGCAACCCGCCAGCGTTATCGCGATAACAATTAAGGCAGGTCTAGCAGCGAAAAGTGCCTGTGAGCGCACCATAAAACGTACTCCGTTGACATGAGTTGGCTAAATTGACATTGAAAATAGGTGCTCACGCCGAGCTTCATGCCCGAGAAGCACATCGCAAATTCTGCTTCTCAGGGCGAGGCGTCGCGCGGAAGCAGAGTCGATATTGGCTCGCGATTACGAGCTGGCGGGAAAAGCAATTGAGCACTTAGAAGGTTCGCCCGCAGAAGAAGCGTGAACTAGCAGCGTAGAATTTGATACGCGCGCAGAATCTCCCTGCCATACAGATCAGCAGGCCTAAATCTTGCAATCATCGATCTGATTGAAGCCGTGATCGCTACCTGGGAAGGAATGCAACGATCAGCTGGCAGCGGCCAGTTGGGTGTAGGTAAATCAATCGTCAATTGGGGGAGAACTGGAGCGTTTGACGACGCCAGCAACTTGGCATGTCGTCGCCCACAAGGGCACTCACCGCCTTCGTGGTCATGCTGACCCGGGCTCTTCTCGGATAGCCCTCGATCTTTCTCATCTTGCGACTGGCCATGGTGATGAGAGCTAGCCTTGCCGTGGGAAGTTTTTGCGTGGCAATGGCTCTTAGGCTGCTGAACTCCGGCCTGCTTGCAGCAAGACGAAGTTTCAGAAGCTCCCAACAGTTTTTGCATACTGCAACAGCAAAGCATCGGTCCAAAGGCCGTTGCGAGGCTGAGGTACGCAAAAAGTGCGGTCCGAAACATGCTACCGTTTTCCGATACTTGGCTGTGCTGACAAACTGTATTGTACTCTTATCTTTGGTCGCGGGCCAATAGCGTCCTACAGCCGTACCCTGCCAAGTCGCAGTGAATTGGCGATCACGCTTACCGAACTTAAGCTCATCGCGGCGCTCGCGATCATGGGATTTACTAATCCAAAGGCTGCCAACGGGATGCTTAAGGCGTTGTAAATAAATGCCAGGAATAGGTTTTGACGAATACCTGTTGAGGTTGCCTGGCTGATTTTACGCGCTCGAACGATGCCTCGCAGATCGCCTTTCACCAGTGTCACTCCTGCGCTTTCCATGGCCACGTCCGTTCCTGTTCCCATCGCGATTCCCACGTCGGCTTTCGCCAGTGCGGGCGCATCGTTAATTCCATCTCCGGCCATCGCCACGCGCCGTCCTTCGCGTTGCAATTTGGCAATCACTTCGCCTTTTTGCTCTGGAAGTACTTCGGCAATGACTTCATCAATGCCAAGTTTGCGAGCGACGGCCTCGGCGGTTGCGCGGCTATCCCCTGTCAACATGATGATGCGAAATCCCTCCTCATGAAGTTGCTTGAGTGCTTCGAGGGTCGTTGCTTTGATTGCATCGGCCACGCCAATTAATCCTGCGACGCTACCAGCGATGGCAACAATCATGACCGTCTGCCCCTCCGAGCGGAGCTGCTCAAGTCGTGGCTCGATGTCCCGAATATCGACGCTAGATTCTCGCATCATCGCGGCGTTTCCAATGGCGACCGGTTCATAACTGGAAGTTCCGCGCACGCCCATGCCAGTCACGGATTGAAAGCTCTCGACCTTACCGGCGACAACGCCTCGATCTTTGGCGCCTTGCACAATCGCCGCCGCCAAGGGGTGTTCGCTGCCGATTTCGAGCCCGGCCGCAATGGCTAGCAATCGCTGAACATCCATGCCCGCAACCGGTTCGACGGTTATTAGACTTGGTTTACCTTCAGTTAATGTTCCTGTCTTGTCCACAACGAGCGTATCGGCGCTGCGTAGCGTCTCCAGCGCCTCGGCGTCGCGGAACAGGACGCCTGCACTCGCGCCTCGACCTGTCCCGACCATGATGGCCATGGGTGTCGCAAGCCCCAATGCACAAGGGCAGGCAATAATCAGCACCGCTACAGAATTGACGAGTGCGTGAGCAAGCTTTGCCTCCGACCCCCAA
>JBKJSI010000631.1:0-13263 GCA_046595915.1 Pirellulaceae bacterium | reverse complement strand
TGATTCGGCAGCCTGATGGAAGGTTTCTATTCGGAGATTCGGGACGATGAAACTCGGCATCTGCATTTACTCGAACGACCCGGAAAGCGTCTGGAATGCTATTCGTTTTGGCAACTTTGCCGCAAAACACTCCCGCGATGAGGTCCAGGTTGTCCTGCTGGGCAAGGGAGTCGAAGCCGAGTCGCTGAGTACCGACAAGTTCAATGTCACTGAGCAGATGGAATTGCTCGTGGCTGAAGGCGGCAAGATCATTGCCTGCGGGACGTGCCTTAAACTGCGACTGTCCGAGGGATCGGAGATTTGCCCGATCTCTACGATGAAGGATCTGCACCAGATGGTCGTCGAGTGCGACAAAGTGCTGACGTTCTAGCATCGTCAGACGTGTGGCGATGAACCAACAGACCGTAGCTCGGGAGATTTTCCGACAAGCGATTGAAGGAGCCGAATGTGATGTGTGGAACGATCATGGTCTACGGTGTCGTCGCCTACCCAACGACGCAGCGGAGGGCCGCAAAGCTCCCTCATTACGCGCCATTCCTGCCGACTCGCTGTTTTTGGGAAGCAGTTCGCGTTGGCAAAACCCGCCGCGCGGTCCTTCTCACGATGAAATGCCCATAGCTGATCCGCTGCCGCTACGGGCTTCCTCAACACGCAGTTACGGGCAGGCTCGCTACGCTCGACGCCCGTAAACCGCTAATGTGTTAACCCCCGGCCAAAAGTCCGAGGAGGGTCGGTTTCGGGGAGGTCCCCCGTTCGACCGCCCGTGGCTGGCTGACGAAACCGGACGGACCCCTTGTGACCGTCGATGCGGTCGACATGGACGCGTCTCATCGGCGACGGGTGTTTTGCAGCTATGCAGAGATATTCAGAAGCTGACGGCGCTGCTGCGGGTGTTGTTGGTCATCTTAAGAATGTCCGGCTACTCCCGCAGCGATCCTGGAAAATGACGGCGTTTTGGTGACCGGTAAAACGGTATTGGACGCCTTCGACCGGTTGGAAGTACTGGAATCGACGACCGAAGCCGTGATCAACACCCGTGCGATCGGCGCTGGGTCGGTCATACCGGATAATGTGATTGATGAATTTCGGGAAGCCTTTGGATTAATTTGAGAGAGCCAACTTGGAACTGATTTACGATACGCGTTACCCCAGTGTGGACGACTTGCGAGAGCGGGCCCGGAAGCGGATTCCCCGCTTTGCCTTTGAGTATTTGGATGGCGGGTGCAATGAAGATGTCAACATGCTTCGCAACACCGCCGAAATCCGCGAGATCGAATTGGTCCCGCAATATCTAAACTCGCATAGCGGGTCGGAAATGCGGACCGAATTGTTCGGCCACACTTACGATGCCCCGTTTGGCATCTCTCCCATTGGCCTGCAAGGCTTGATGTGGCCCAAGGCGCCGGAGATTCTCTCCAAGGCAGCGTTCGAACACAACATTCCATTCATTCTGAGCACCGTTTCCACCAGCAGCGTCGAAACGATTGCGAAGATTACCGAAGGCCGGGCCTGGTTCCAACTCTATCATCCGGCCGAACTGCGGGTTCGCGACGACATTATTAACCGGGTGAAAGCAGCGCAATTTCCGGTGCTAGTGATTCTGTGCGATGTTCCCACGTTTGGTTATCGTCCGCGCGATATTCGCAACGGCCTGGCGATGCCACCGAAAATGACCTTTCGCAACATCTTGCAAATGCTGGGCAAGCCGAATTGGGCAATCCGCACGCTCATCGCAGGCCAACCCAACTTCGAGACGCTGCGGCCGTATATGCCCGGCGGCTTGAATTTGAAGCAGTTAGGGGTGTTCATGAATCAAACGTTCTCCGGTCGCCTGAACGAAGAGAAGATCAAGCCGATTCGCGACATGTGGCCCGGCAAGTTGGTGTTGAAGGGGGTTGCCAGCCACGAAGATGCCGAACGGGCGGTGGCCTTGGGGCTGGATGGCATCATCATTTCCAACCATGGCGGGCGGCAGTTGGATGCGGGGCAATCGACGATCAAGCCTCTTATTTCCATTGCCAAAAAGTTCGGCGATAAAATCACGGTGATGATGGATAGCGGCATGCGTTCGGGTCCAGACATTGCTCGCACGCTGGCTTGCGGAGCGAAATTCACCTTCTTGGGACGCGCCTTCATGTACGGCGCGGCAGCCCTGGGGGACAAAGGTGGAACGCATACGATCTCCATTCTCAAACGCCAATTGCAGCAGGTGATGGAACAAGTTTGCTGTGAGAAGGTGGAAGATTTTCCAAAATTCTTGGCGGCGAAGAATTAGACGTGAAAGTTTGCTCTCAGGGAATACCGGCCGCGCCCTATCCAGTATCCGCCAAGCTGGTGATTACCTACGCATTGCAGGCGGACCCCATCGAGTGTGATTTGAAACTGGACCACATTTTTATTGAAGAGGATCCAATGACGGTAGTGGCAGTACACGATTTAAGTCAGTAGCAGGCTCTAAGGCGGCTGTCACGATTCTATTATTGGCTGGGCCGAGTTTGCCCGCCTGATCCAACTTCTAATCGAACAGGACCATCACCTATCTAAATCAGATGCGCTGGAGCCAGAAAAAGCTGCGCAGAGGAGCCAATGGTAGCTCCGGCTTGACGCTCAGCGAAGCGCCTCTCGCCAAGGCAGGGAAGTAACGAATGACGGGAATTCGTCCCCGGCGCGTGGTGCGGACGATTACAATCTGCATTCGTCTACGTGACAGCGTCTGTTTTCGCGGCTTCCACCGTCCTTGATCGCAGACGGAAGGACGCTCAACACCTATTCCCTGCACATCAAGTTCGCCGCGCGGCTGCACTAGGAGTTCCTTGCCTGATGACTGCGAACCTCTTCCGCGTATTGATCTTGGCGGCATTCTCGGTGGGTTCTTCGGTTCATGCGGAAAGGTACTACGTGGCCCCAGGCGGCAACGATCAAGATCCAGGGACGCTGGCCCAGCCATTCGCCACCTTGCAAAGGGCACAACTTGCGGCGCGCAAAGCGGCGGGCCACGAGGCAGTGACGGTTCAAGTACGGGCGGGGACCTATTACCTTCCGGAAACCTGGGTCTTCACCCCCGCCGATTCTGGCGCCCACGGCGCAGCGGTGGTCTATCAGGCTTTTCCAAACGAGCGACCAGTGATCAGTGGGGGCGTGCCAATGCCCGACCTGGAGTGGAAGCCCTATCAAGATGGCATCCTGCAGGCTCAGGTTCCTGCGGGCTTTGTTATGGATCAATTCTTCGTCAATGGCGAACTGCAGTCGCTCGCCCGCTATCCCAATTTTGATCTCCAAGCATCTCACTTTCACGGCGCCGCTGCCGATGCGATTAGTCCAGAGCGGGCCGCTCGCTGGCGCGATCCCACGGGCGGATTCATCCACGCCCTGCATGGCAACGAGTGGGGCGGCATGCATTATCGGATCACCGGCAAGGGAGCTGACAACAAAATCACCTTTGAAGGCGGCTGGCAGAATAACCGCGCCAGCAGCATGCATGCGAAGTTCCGGTTCGTCGAGAACGTCTTCGAGGAACTCGACGCGGTGGGCGAGTGGTTCTTGGATTCGAACAAGCAGACACTCTATTACCGTCCAGCGCCCGGGGTGGATCTCACCAAGGCCACCCTCGTGGCCGTCCGACTGAAGCGCCTCGTCGAGTTCCAAGGCACAGAACAAGCGCCGGTCCGATTCGTCAGTTTTAAAGGACTGACATTCCGCCACGCCGCCCGGACCTTCATGGAGACCAAGGAACCGCTGCTGCGGAGCGACTGGACGATCTATCGGGGCGGCGCCCTGTTTCTGAACGGCGTGGAGGATTGCGAAATCGAGGACTGTGTGATCGAGCAAGTGGGTGGGAATGCGGTGTTCGTTAACAACTACAACCGCCGAGTGGCGATCCGCGGCTGTCACTTACGTCAAGCGGGCGGAAGCGGCGTGCTCTTTATCGGTGATCCCCAAGCCGTGCGCAATCCACTCTACGAATATGGACAGAGGCTAAAGTTTGCGGACATTGACCAGACGCCCGGTCCGCGGAACCAGAACTATCCCGCCGATTGCGTGGTGGAAGACTGCCTGATCCACGAGATCGGAGAAGTGGAGAAGCAGACAGCGGGAGTGACGGTTGACATGGCGCAGCGGATCACGATCCGGCACTGCTCGATCTACGACATGCCGCGTTCCGGCATCAACTTCGGGGATGGCTGCTGGGGCGGCCACTTGATTGAGTTCTGTGATGTATTCGATACCGTCAAGGAAACCGGCGACCATGGCTCTTTCAACTCGTGGGGCCGCGACCGCTATTGGGGGCTGGACGGCCTGGATCTCAATGACGACAAGAGCTGGGAACTTCACAAGGCGATGGTGACTCTGGATGCGTGTGAGACCAACACCATTCGCAACAGCCGTTGGCGTTGCGATCATGGCTGGGACATCGACCTCGACGACGGTTCCAGCAATTACCATATCTATAACAACCTCTTCTTGCGTGGCGGCCTGAAGAACCGAGAAGGCTTTTATCGCACGGTCGAAAATAACATCATGGTCAACAATGGTTTTCACCCGCATGTCTGGTACAAGCACAGCGAGGATAGCTTTCGACGCAACATCATGGGGACAGACCACTACTTGCCGGCGGGGGGCATGCCGTCCACGCCCTGGGGACGGGAGATGAACCACAACTTGGTCCATCGCGATGGCGTGGTAACCCCTCAACCCGCCGAGGCTCTCGCACAGCAGTCGAAGCGGGACGAGCATTCGCTGGTCGCCGACGCGCTATTCGTCGATCCAGCGGCCGGCGATTTTCGTGTGCGGGACGGTTCACCTGCACTGAAGCTGGGATTCGTGAATTTCCCGATGGACCAGTTCGGGGTCCGGAAGCCATCACTTAAGGCAGTCGCCCGGACTCCCGAGATTCCTGCCCTGGAAAACCCAGTTGGGGGAACCCCCGCCAAGAGCCTAGTCGTCAAGCGGGAGAACATCGCTTGGCAGGCGACGGTTCGCGATATCAAGGGGCTGAGCGATCGTTCCGCCTATGGCTTGCCTGACGAGTCGGGCGTGCTCCTTGTCGACGTTCCCGTTGAGAGCGTGGCGGCCAAGGCCGGACTCCAGAAGGACGATGTGATTCTCGCGTGCCGCGAGAAACCCGTGCGAACCGTGCTTGACCTGCACCAATTGTGGGATCAGGCGGCGGGGCGGAGTCTCGTCCTCCGCATCTTGCGCCAGCAGAAGCCCGTCAACGTCGAGTTGAAAGACTATGCGTATGTCGTATCCGAGAGGCTCGACAACACGGCGTTCAAGACGATTCCTCTAGCCTCTGCGGCAGACGCTGCGTCCGTCAAAGTCACCGCCGGTGGGGCTCCGACGAATAACGATGCGATTGAATCTCTCGTCGATGGCAAAGTGGCCAACAGCTATGGCCCGATCTTTGCAAACGGCGTGGTGGGCGGAATGTACAAGCTCGATCTCGGCGCCGTCACCACCATCGCTCAGGTGAATACGTTTACGGCGCTCGGTTCGCGTTCCCGCCAGAACTTTTTGCTCTATGGCAGCCGTGGCAATGCTGATCCCGGTTGGAATGTCGCCGATCGGCGGCTATTTACTCCGGTGATGGAGGTGGCGGCCCCCTCGACGGCAACGTATCAAGCCACCAGCATACGGGCCAGCAGTGGACGGCCGTTGGGCAACTTCCGCTGGCTGGTGTGGGCCGTCTTTCCGGACCATGCCGACAGGGTCCTGGAGAACAGCGCCATTCAGGAGTTGCAGGTGATTCCGGCAGCCGTTTCAGGCAAGTGAACGCCGCTCTGAATTGCCCAAGACCGCCGACATTCGCTGTACCAGCAATGTGCCGAGCAAAGCGCCAACCGCAACATTTCCAGATCGGACGACGACGGATTCGCCCATGACAAAAAACTCAATCAATCTATTTTGCCAAGCGCTTTGCGGTTTGGTGTTGACCTTTTCGATTTGCGGATCGCTGTTGGCAGCCGATGGACCGCCCGACCTCACCCAAAATCCGAAGGTGGATCGAGAACTCACCTACAACCTGGGGGCGACTGGGTTGCGAGGCTGGATCTACACCAAGCCTGCCACCCATTTCGATGGCCTGCAGGGCCGAACCACCGCCGCCAGTCGCCAGATTCTGGTGACGCATGTCGGAACCAAGTCGCCCGCGGACGGCGTGCTACAAGTGAATGACGTGATCCTGGGCGCGGGCGGGAAAACGTTTGCCGAGGATGCCCGTAAGAGCATCGCGGTCGCGATTCAAGAAGCGGAGAAGGAATCGAATGGGGGCCTTCTAAAGCTGACCCGCTGGCGCGCGGGGCAAACTGCAGAAGTGCAGCTTCGGCTGCGGATTATGGGAACCTACGCGGAGACAGCGCCCTATGACTGCCCCAAATCCAAGAAGATCTTTGATGAGGCGTGCAAGGTTCTGGAGCGGGAGCCGCTTCCTGCGAACTGGCATGGCGCGATTAACGGTCTGGCGCTTTTGGCGACCGGCAAATCGGCATATCTTCCGCGATTGAAAACGCTTGCCCGCGAAATGGGGGCGTCCGCCCGCAAAACGGAGCGCCAGGGAATGGGAACCTGGGAGAGCGGTTATCGAAATCTGTTTTTGTGCGAATATTTTCTCGCCACGGGCGACTCCGACGCCCTACCTGCCATTCGCGAGATCACCGTCGCCCTCGCCCGAGGGCAAAGTATGTATGGCACCTTTGGGCACGGCTTCGCCGAACGAACGCCCGATGGACGTTTACACGGATCGATCCCTCCTTATGGCCCGGTGAATCAGGCGGGGCTGCCAGCCAACCTCGCCATCCTGCTGGGCAAGAAATGCGGCGTCGAGGATCCGGAAATCAATCCCGCCATCGAGCGAGCCGCGAATTTTTTCGGCTACTTCGTGGATAAGGGAACCATCCCTTATGGCGAACATGAGCCGTGGCCTTTTCATGACAACAATGGCAAGAGCGCGATGTCGGCGGTCTTGTTCGGCCTGCAAAACAAGGCGAGCGAATCGCAATTCTTCGCAAGCATGACCGTTGCCAGTTATCGCAATCGCGAGTGTGGACACACGGGCCAGGGCTTCAGTTATCTGTGGGGAGCTCTTGGCGCGAATGTAGGGGGGCCCGAGGCGGCGGCGGCCTTCTTCAAGGAAGCCTCGTGGCATTTCGATCTCGTGCGGCGCAGCGACGGATCGTTCACTTACGATGGGGACGAACAATATGGTCCCGGCCAGACCGACGATAACACCTACTATGGTAAAAGCGATTACTACGGACTCAGTCCGGCCGCAAGCTATGTACTCACCTACTCGCTCCCTTTGAAGAAGCTTCTTCTGACGGGCCGCGAGTCGAAACCGACTCAATGGCTCAGCAGGCAAGCAGTGGCGGCCGCCGTCGAGTCGGGCCGCTTCGATACAGAACGCACGACAAAAAGCCCGCCGGAACTCGTGGCCGCTTTTCGGGATTGGTCGCCCATTGTTCGCAGTTGGGCCGCAGAGGAATTGGCGAAACGCCCCGCAGTGGATGCCCTCATCCCGGAGTTGTTGAAGATGGCGGACTCCGGCAATGTTCATCAGCGTCAAGCGGCTTGTGAAACGCTCGGCCTTCTCAAGCGAACGGAAGCACTTCCGGTGCTGATCGAGCTACTCTCGCATGAAGATCGCTGGCTGAGATTCAAAGCGGCTCAAGCACTCCAGAAATTCGGTCCGGCCGCCAAGCCGGCGATCCCCGAGATCCTCCAAGCCGTCGCCAAAACCGCCGAGCCCATCCAGCCCATCAACTGGGCCGATCCTGTGCAGCTCACGCATGGCCAATTAGCGGCGTGCCTTTTTACCGGGCCGATGGCCGACGCTGTCAAGGGAGCGGACAGCAAACTCCTTTATCCGGCGATCCGAGCGATCTCGACGAACGCGGACGGAATGGCGCGGGCGACGTTGCGCGGCTTCTTTGAGAAGCAGCTGTCGCTCGAAGACGTGCAGGCGCTCGCGCCGGAAATCTATGCTGCCGTCAAATTTCGGAGTCCCGCCGACACCATGTTCGGCAACGAAATTCGGATGGGAGGCTTCAAGGCCCTGACGAAATACCACTTTAAAGAAGGAATCGAATTGGGGGTCTTGTTCGCCCGGACTCAAGGCGGACATGGCAGTGAAGGCCGAACGGGTGAAATCATGAAAGAGATCACCAAGTATGGCTCGGCGGCCACGAGCGCCGTGCCGGATTTAAAGGAGCTAGTCGAGCAATTCCATGCCCAATGCGCTAGAGGCGAGTTTCCCCCCGGCGAACTCAATAACCGCAGAGTCTCCGCCGTCGAAGAGGCCATCAAATCGATCGAAGCCGCCGCCGATCAGCCGGAGCTGCGCCGCATCACGCCAAGCCCAGTCGATGGCAGCCCGCAGCAGTAACACGAGAATAAGAAAATAAGAAACCTCATGCTTAACCGAAATCGTTTGATCGCGTGCCTGACCGTCGCCGTCGCCACGGTCGCATCCCCCTTTGCTGTCCGCGCCGAAGTGAAGCTCGCGCAACTCTTCTCGCAACATGCCGTGTTGCAACGAGACAAGCCACTGCGGATTTGGGGTTGGGCGGAGCCGGGCGAGAACATTACCGTGACGCTCGGGGTTCAGCGGGCGGAGGCGGTCACCGATCAGGAAGGCAACTGGACGGTGAAGTTGCCAGCCCAAGCGATGTCGAAGGAGCCATTGACGCTGAAGGTGGTTGGCAAGAACACGGTCGAGGCGTCCGATGTGCTGCTGGGCGATGTATGGCTTTGCAGCGGGCAATCGAATATGGAGTTCTCACTCGGAGGGTGTGATGCCGAGACTGACATTCGAGCGGCCGACTTTCCGCTGATCCGGCAATTTGGGGTCGAATACAACTTTGCACAGGCTCCGCAGAAGGACGTGCAAGGCCAGTGGCAAGTTTGCTCACCGCAGTCGGTCGCAGGGTTCTCGGCCGTTGGTTTTTACTTCGCTCGCAAGGTGCAGCGTGAGACCGGAGTGCCGATCGGATTGCTACGATCTTGTGTCGGCGGAACGAACATCGAATGCTGGATGTCGCAGGAGACGTTGCTCAACACGCGGGAGTTAGAACCGTATGCGAAGTTGATGCGCGAGTCGCTGGCCGACTATCAGAAGGAGCTGGCGGCTGCGTTGCCGGAGATAGAAGCCTGGACCGCACGCAGTCACGCGGCGCTGAACGCGCGCAAACCCATTCCGTTGCCACCAGCGTGGCCTGAGTTCCCCTTCGGCGAGCGGCGGCATCATCCGCGCTGCGTGACGCTGCACAATGGCATGATCGCGCCGCTCGTGCCGATGTCGATAAAGGGAGTGCTGTGGTATCAAGGCGAGAACAACGCGGGCGGTCCGTTTGAAGGGAACCAGTACATCGCGAAGAAGCGGGCGATGATTGCCGACTGGCGAGTGTGGTTCGGTGATCCCGATTTGCCCTTCTACTTCGTGCAACTCGCGGGTTGGCAGCGGGCGAATGAGGATCCGTCACATGTGGATGGCTGGGCCTTCTTTCGTGATGCTCAACGTCGCTGCTTGCAGATCCCTAAAACAGGCATGGCCTCGGCGGTGGATGTCGGTGACGCCGAAGACATTCATCCCAAGAACAAATTCGATGTCGGCGAGCGACTAGCCCTTTGGGCTCTGTCGAATGACTATGGTCACAAACTTGAACCGAGTGGCCCGTTATTTCGTGAGCTAAAGATCGAAGGCTCGGCCGCGCGTGTACGATTCGAACACGTAGGCGCGGGTCTCATCGTCGGCCGCAAGACCGGCCGCGAACCGGTCGTCGAAGACAAAGCCGGTTCGCTCAAGCGTTTTGCCATCGCCGGAGCGGATCGCAAATGGCAATGGGCCGAGGCCCGTATCGATGGCGATTCGGTGATCTGCTCGCATCCCGACGTGAACGAGCCTGCTGCCGTTCGATTTGCTTTCAGTATAAACCCGACCGGGGCCAACCTATACAATCGTGACGGCTTGCCTGCATCACCGTTTCGGACGGACGATTGGTAACGCGATCGTCGCAACAACGTCAACTAGTTATTCTGCGCCTTGAAACCTCGAAACGCGGGTGACTTGTTTCCCTTTCGGGACGAGGGGTCAGACGGTTCGATTTAGGTCCACATGCTTCTATTCATTCGTAGATATCCTTATGAACATTAAACGCTCGATTCTTCTATTCGCAGTGGTTGGCATGATCGCAGCGTTGCCAATGCAGGCCGTTGCTCAAGTTCTCGACAAACAGAAGCAGCTTGCCGCGCAGACCTTCTGGGACAACCGCGATTGGGATTGGTACGCCGAGAACATTCCGTTCTTTGAGTGCCCCGATGCGGACATTACGACGACCTATTACTACCGCTGGGAATTGCTGACCAAACATCTGACTTACGGCTCGCCCAACAGCGGGTATTCGTTCACCGAGTTCATCGACCGGCCTTTTTGGTCGGGAGCCTATGGGGCGATCAGTTGTCCGGCGGGGCATCAACTCTATGAAGCCCGGTGGTTGCGGTCACCGAGGATTGCGAACGATTACTTGCGCTACTGGTTCCGCACGCCGGGCGCCCAGCCGAGGAACTATTCGACTTGGCTGGCGGACTCGGCATGGGCCGTCAACCAAGTGCATCGTGATGACGAAAGATTGGTCGATCTTCTGCCAGATTTGATCAAGAACTACGAAGGCTGGGAACAGCGGTGCTTTGTTCCCGAGGTTGGCCTCTTCTGGCAGACGGGTCACGACGACGGTATGGAGTTCAACATCAATAGCCGCCAGACGACGGACATCCTCCGCGGCGCGCCCAGCTATCGCCCGTCTTTCAACGCCTACATGTGGGCCGATGCGGTCGCGATCTCACGGGTCGCGCAGCTCGCGGGCAAGGTGGATCTCTCCAAACAGTATGAAAAGAAAGCTGCAGCGCTCAAGGCAAAGGTAGTCGAACTGCTCTGGGACGACAAACGCGATTTCTTCTTCCCGGTTTACAAAAACGACGAAGAACGCGATGGCCACAAAATCAAAGCGCTGACGAAGACCTACGAGTCGGGCCAATTTGCGGGGGACCCACATGGCCGCGAGCTGATCGGTTACGTCCCCTGGCAGTTCAATATGCTCGATCGCGGCAAACGCTACGAGGCCGCCTGGGCCAAGCTGATGAACCGCGACGGCTTCTATGCCGATTTCGGCCCCTCGACGGTCGAACGAAACGATCCGATGTTCCTGCTTCAAAAATCCTGCTGCTGGTGGAGCGGCCAATCGTGGCCCTATGCCACGACGCAGACACTCAAGGCGATGGCGAATGTGGTGCAACAAGATAGCGCGAACGTCACTCCGGCTGACTATGTGCAGTTGCTGCAAATCTACGCCCGTTCGCATCGCAAGAACGGCAAGCCGTATCTCGCCGAGGCGCTGCATCCCGACAGCGGCTCGTTCGAGGGCCACGATGGTTACAATCACAGCGAGCATTACTTCCATTCGGGCTACTGCGATCTCGTCATTACCGGCCTAGTCGGCCTGATCCCGCGCGACGACGAAACGCTAGAAATCAATCCGCTCGCGCCGGCTGATTGGGATTACTTCGCACTCGATGACGTCCCCTATCGCGGCCATCGCGTCAGCATCGTCTGGGACAAGTTGGGTAAGCGATACCAACTCGGAGCCGGGCTGCATGTGCTGGTTGATGGACACGCGGTAGGTAAGTCAGACAAGCTCGAACGAGTCGCGATCCAGCACGCTGCAGCTCTGCCCGCTGCGAAAAAAGTGCGTGATCCGCGCGTCGCCACCGTCAACTTCGCGGTCAACAACGACGGCGCTTATTACCCGCGTCTGACAGGGTCATACTCGACGCCAAAGTCGCCAATCAGCAAGCTCAACGACGGCAACTTCTGGTATCTTCAAAACCCGCCTAATCGCTGGAGTTGCGAAGGTTCGCCGAACGATCATGATTCGTTACTGCTGGAGTTCGGAGTCCCTCGCCGAATTCACACCCTCAAGCTGTTTGTCCTCGATGACGGCGGCGACCAAGGCTCGTCCATTCGCGCTCCGCGAAAGATCGAAGTGGAATCGTGGATCCACAACGCTTGGCAGCCCGTCGCTTCGGATCTGGCATCGTTGCATGAACCGCTCGGCCATCGCCCGACGATCGTACGTTTCACTACCATCGAAGCAACCAAGCTGCGAGTCACTCTGCATCACCGAACCGACGGCAAGTCGGGCCTCACCGAGATCGAAGCCTGGGGGGACGCGACCTTGCCGCTCGAATCAGTCCCGCCTCCGGCGGGCAACTTGGCTTACAACCCCAAAGCCGATGGGGTCCCGAAAGCATCGGCGTCCTTCACCGATCGGTTCGGAGGTAAGCCTCAGAGCGCTGTTGATGGAATCACGAACTTCCTGCCGTCGCCGATGAACCGTTGGACGAGCTACGAATCGAAATCAGCGACTGATTGGCTGGAGATCGACTTCGGTAAAGAGGTCGAATTCCGCCGCGTCGAACTGGCGATTTACGACGACCGTGGCGGAGTCCAACCGCCAACGTCCTATATTATCCAACATTGGACCGGCGCCGACTGGCGCGACGTTAGCAACGCGAAAAAGACACCCGCACAACCCCTCGGCAGCCAGTGGAACGAATCTCGTTTCGACCCGGTGAGGAGCACCAAGGCCCGCATCGTCTTCACGCACCAAGGCCAGTCCCGCAGCGGCGTCTCCGAGGTAATGGTCTGGAATGATTGACGGTGCTCGTTCCTTCGCCAATGGCGATTGAATGCACTAGACTCGCGCGGACGTACGAAGCGGCAAAGGTTCGCCGACGAAACGAGAGCTGGATTAAACCATAGGTAATTCCAGGCAGGAAGAGATAACAGCGAAGTTTGACAACGGCCTGCACGAAAACCTGTCAGCGGTCGATTCTCCGTCCGGATTGAGCCGAGAAATCAGAAGGCGTTCGGAATATCGTTCCCCGCTTACCACGCCTGCCAGAAAAAATTTCGACGTCCATCGTCGCTTTTGACGGTGGACTTCTTGCTTGGAGTCCTGCGTTGAGGATGCCTGCTGGGCCTAGGGCAATTTGCGTCCCATACTTTCGGAGTAGCACTGATGAAGTTGCTGAAACTCGTTAGCAGGACGCATCTTTTCATGGTTCAAGCGGCGGCTGCGTGATGCTCTGCCCAATCCAATTCGCTAGAATCATCCCCAACGCAAAGGTAACGAAGATGGCCGGCAGCAGCGAGGAAGGCGACAGCAGACGTGAACGAAACAAATCCCCATAATGTGACGAAGGATCATGAAG
>JBKJSI010000618.1:0-6207 GCA_046595915.1 Pirellulaceae bacterium | reverse complement strand
GCAAAAAGCGTCCAGACCCACCGGCGGGGCCACCAGAAATCATCAATGCTTCTAGACAACAAATCCAACTAGCCCGTGAACTCCGCTCCGCCGCCTAAAAAGGGTTAACGGCGTTGCGTGCCCCGACGAACTCTCGACTCGCGTGCTACGTCCCTGTAGTCAGATGACGGCCTCGGCACCGTCAAGGCTTGTCGTCTCCTTCCGGCAAGCGTGTAAAAAGTTCGCTTGCTTTGCGGGAGGCGGGGTTTTTGAGTGGTCCGGGAGGCCTCTTTAGGCGATGGCGAGCTGCTCTCGATAGTTCCACGGCAGCCAGTTGCTGGGAGTTCGGGCGACATCGTCGGCGCGGCGCTGCAGCGTGGTGAGGTAGTCGAACGGATTGACTGCGTTAAGTTCACAGGTGTGAATCAGGCTCATGTAGAGATCGCCCACTTGAGCCCCGCGGTGGGTTTTGTAGAAGAGCGCATTCTTGCGATGTAGGATCGCCTTTTTGAGCGCCCGTTCGCAGAGATTGTTGTCCAACGGAGCTCCGGCGACACGGAGAAAGAGCGTCAGCTTCTCCCAATGCTTGCGGAGGTATTCGATCGCCGCGCCAAGCCCCGAATTCGATTCCACCAACCGCTCCTCGATTTGCTGCTTGAGCCAGGCTCGGAGCTGGTCCAAGACTGGACCGCTCTCTTTCTGATGCAGCCTGAGCCTCTCCTCCGGGAGAAGCCCTTGCTCCCGCGCCGTCGCGTCCACCCGGTAGACTTGTTCCAAGGATTCCAGCACATATCGGCACTCCGCGGGGAAACGCTCGCTTACCTCGACGAATTGCCGCCGGGCGTGGGCCAGGCAGTGAGCCAGGATCGTCTCGAACTCCGCCGGTCGATTGCGAGAGAGCGCGTCGCACATCTGAATCGGCGGCGGCAAGTCGGCCGCCCGATGCCGCAACACCCTCATTAAGTTCTCTCCCGCATGCTGCTGTCCGCTAAAGAAGAGCGCGATGCGGCGGCCCTCACGGGTCGAGACTACGCCCGACGTGAACCGGCCCTTGCGTTCCGTCGCCCCTGACTCGATGGTTCCCGACTCCATTGCCTCCGACTCCGCCACGGGCGCTATTCTCTGGAGGATCTTCACGGTGGTATCATCGTTGTGCAGCACTTCGCCTTGAGCGGCTTGCCGCACCATTTCCTCGTAAGCGGGCTCCAACTGGGGAATCGGATCGGAAACGATTTCCCATTGGGTCGAGGCGGGCAGGGGTACTTCCAGATCCTCTTGCAATCCTTCCAGGCGATGGAAGGGAAAGCCGCGGCCATATTTGAGGAGCGCGGTCATACTGACCGCGGTGGCGTCATACTTCTCCGAGCCCACGCCTTCCGGCGAAGCGGCTGTTAAGACTTGACCGCAGAGGCCACAGCGCAGCTTCTGGAGTTCGTAGATCGTGGCTTGCAGCGGCGGCTGACATCGGCACCCACAGGGAAGGCAATTTCGATGAGTATGGTTTTTCGAAACCCTTCCCGTATGGCCTCGCATGTATTGTCATACACGCGACGCAATACGGGAAGAGTTTCCAAGAAGCTAAACTAATTATAAGCCAAACAGGGTAATGGACTTAGGAGCGATGCTTCGCCGGATGCACCATCCATTCACTGATACTGACGCAACTCAGGAGTGCAAAAATATCTCCGTTAGTCGCTACAAGGCATGCTACGCCTGAACAACCGGTCTCCGATACAAAGCTCTCAAAGCTGCCAGGCCGTCGGGCAATTGCAACGTGCCAACCGCGAATATTTTTCGCTGAAAGCCTCGGCGCCTCAGTATCAGTGGCTCGCTTGAGCGGTACGACAAAGGCTAGTTCGCCCCCCGCCTCAAGTTAGCCTGATTTCATCATATGCCAGACATCTCCCCTTAGCAGTGCTAAGGAAAAGTTTCACCGTGAAACACGTCGTGAAGGCTGTCTGGCATGAATGAAATCATGCTGTCCTGCCATCAAGCCAGATGGCTGTCATGCTGGCTAGCTTGCAGTCTGTCCTTCAAGCTTGCCGGACGGAAAGATCGACATCCTGAAAGCTTGCTCGCCGTCTGTTCGTCATTCATCACAGCAAGAAGGATGTCTGGCTTGCTAGATGGCTGGCAAGAAAGCCTGCCAGATGGACATCATGAAATACTGCTTGCAAGCTGTCTCGAATTGCTCTATGGCTGAATGCATGATTATTACGGTTACAAATATGAAGGGCGGCGTTGGCAAATCCACGGTTGCCGTCCACCTTTGTTGGTGGCTAAGTCAGCGGGGCTATCGCGTGACTTTGGCGGACTGCGATATGCAGGAATCTAGCTCAGAATGGGTTCAAGAAGCTTGCCCATCCGTGAAGTCGGTTAGATTTACCAATCCCAATGACATCATGAACAAGCTACCCGAATTACTTGAAGACGCCGATTTTGTTATTGCTGACGGACCGGACAGCCAAACAGAGACATCCAGAGCGCTTTTACTGCGATCGCACCTAGCAATCGTTCCTTGTAAAGCGTCAATGCTTGAGATTCGAGCCCTATCACGGGCAACCGAAGTTTTGCGCCAGGCCCAGGACGTTCGCGCCCATAACTTGCCGAGAGCGGTAATCGTCCTCTCAATGGTTGGAAAAAACTACCGCCTTACAAACGATATGAAGGAAGCAGCAGCGTCGCTTAATCTTCCAATGGCAAAAACGCCGCTAATCCTAAGGCAGGTTTACGCAGACGCACCAGGGCAGGGCGCGGTAGTTGCCAAATTCGGAGCGCGCGGTCGAGAGGCGACGGCAGAAATTGAAAGGCTGTTCGCAGAAGTGTTGCCTGAGGTCGGCGTTAAGAGGAAATCGAAAAGGAATGCAGCATAGGAGGTAAATATGGCGGAGCGGCGATCACTTGTTGAGGGAATCAGGCCCAAGTCGCGGGAAGAGATTCAGCGCGAGAAGGAATTCGTTTACGGGGAAAATGACTCGACTTCAGCTCTCGATATTAAAGGCCCGACATCGAGGCGCGAAGAAATGCTAAAATCGCCGATTAGCACTCGCATCCACGCAGATTTTGCTTCCGCAATCAAGAGAGCATCGCTGGAGCGGCAATTAAACGGAACCCGACCTAGCGCCATCAATGAGATTCTTGAGGCAGCACTTGAGCCTTGGCTTACGAAAGAAGGATACCTTTAGTGACTCATGCACCAGCAAGTTTACTCAGCTTAGATCGAGCTGAGCCCAGCGGAAGTGGGCTTTGAGCAGGTGCTGCTCGCCAGACTGAGTGGCCAGGGTGTGTTGAACACCGCCGCGCATCGCGTCGAGGTCCGCAGGCGGTGCGTTCGCCAATCGCCCCCATTTAGCCGTACACCACATGTGTTCAACGGGGTTCAGTTCCGGCGCATTGGATTGAAGACAATGGGACCGCCGTCCCGCTGTATTTCATTCGTTTGAAGCTGCGAACCAACACCAATTGATCCAGCGTGGATTCCCAGGGCCGAAAATCCTTGGGACGAGCGGCATCCCGCGCTGCTTCGCTGATCGTCAGCACGTCGCCTTCGAGCTTATAGATTCCCTTGATGTTCCAAAATTCGCCATCGACAACGGTCACGATATCGATCGCTTCCTTGGCTTGATTGGCGGGAAACGTGAGAAGCGATTGCCGGATCGCAGAGTTTCCAACTAAATCAATCATCGAATTCTTCTCGACGACTAGCTTAATTGGATCTGGCTTCAAACTGTACCCAACGCGCGGCGGCTCCGGGACTATCTCAATCCAAGAACCATCAAGCTTACCGGGCTCCGACGCAAAAGAGGAAATGCTGGCAGCCAGAGTCAAAGCTAATAAGCCCGAGAACAATAGAGGAATTCGCATACCAACCACTCCGTAATTTCTAGAGTGAACTGAAAAAAGAGGCTCTTCAGTCTATCGAGGCGCCACTCCGTCGATTCATTGTTTTTCTACGATCACATCGGAGAACTTGCCTTCCTCAACGGTCGCCGAAATCTTCACGGCATTCGACCATTTTCCATCGACCTCATTTTGATACTCTACCGAATACTTTCCCTGCTTGATGGGGAAATCGACCATCTCACTCTTTGACCGAATCTGGACAACTGGAGTCTGGTTATCGGGATCACGGACGACGATCTGGCGCTGAAATGGTCCACCGCTTTTGAAGTGAACGCGCAAACCAGTCGTAACCGGTTCCCAGTTCACCGTCGTTGCGAAGCCCTTCACGACCATCATCAATGTCCATAAGCGGTCCGGCGGTTCTGGGTCGCTCTCCAGACCTCGCTCGTGAATCTCGATAATTTTCGTCTTACCACCGCGCTTGATGGATAGGCGGGAAACACGCATCGGGAAACCGAGGCGATGATCCTTCAGTGCCTCGATGTCGACGTCATGAAGCAACAGCGCTATTCGCTGAAAGTGCTTTGGATTGAACGTCCCCGTAAAATAGCCGGTGCGTTCATCGCTGGCAAATAGGTTCAGGCGGCCTTGGTAGCGATACTCGCCGGTTCCGTCGGCTCTTAAAGTGATCGTTACATTCAAGTCGCTGACCTGAATCTCTTCGATCTTTGGTTTCGATTCTGCAGGCGCTTGCGCCACCGCTAACAATAAAAGCCAAAGCATTTTGAATTCCTTGGAATAAAGCTCATCGATCGATATCGGCCTCCAAAATAAGTTTTTGAATGCCGATTCGCTGTAACCATTTAGTAACTCTTGCCGTGAGTGCGATTGGTCAATCTGTAATGCCGTTTGGGCACCTGTCATGATCTGCGCTTTCGCTTGCAAGCTAGACGCTAGACCGCAATCACATGGCAGTCCGTAGACTCGATCAACGCTGCTGTAATCAATGTCGCCACATATCCAGAGCCTCCCGTGATGAGTACCTGTTGGGGCACTATCAGATTCCAATCTGTAAGTAAACACAGCAGTAGCTATCGATCGAGATCTTTAGCAGGTGTACAAAGTGACGGACATCGCATTCTAGATGGGGTCATCCGCAATGCCAATTATTAGCCCGCCCAGAAACCGACGATGGCTATAGGAACAAGACCATTCAGAGCGAAGTATCATACGCTGAGGTGGACCCCAAAAATGAGACAGGTGTTATCATCACGAAAGCACCAACTACGGAGGGGTCAGGATTATGTCGAAGGCACGGATGTCAGGAGTTCCCTTGAAGGGCCGGTCGGGAACGAAGCGGAAGCGGCATAGCGCGAGTTTCAAAGCGCAGGTGGCGATTGCGGCTTTGAATCAGTCGTCAACCGGCGGCGAATTGGGCTCGCGATTCTCGATCCACCCCACGCAGATCGCTCAGTGGAAGAAGCAACTGGTCGATGGAGCCTCTGCTGTTTTCGAGCGCGGCGGCGGTGAATCGCAAGTTGATCAACAGGAGCTGATCGCCGATCTCTACCAGCAACTCGGACAGGCGCACGCCGAACTGGCTTGGCTCAAAAAAAAGTGCCCGACGTGGGCCAGGGGGCTCGCCTCGATTGGATTGAATCGGATTACGCCGAACTCAGTATCGTGCGTCAATGTGAATTGGCCCAGCTGAGCCACGCGACCTATTACCGTGAACCAGCGACCGAATCGGAAGAGAATCTGCTTCTGATGCGATCTTTGGATGAGCTCTATCTGCGCTTCCCGTTCTATGGTTCGCGGAAGCTGGCGATCGAACTGGGCGTGAACCGTAAACGCGTACAAAGGTTAATGCGCATCATGGGAATCGAAGCGATCTATGCGAAGCCCCGACTCTCGCAAAAACACCCCGATCACCGCATATTTCCTTACCTGTTGAGGAATGTGGAGATTGTGCGCCGGGACCAAGTGTGGAGCACGGATATTACCTACGTGCCAATGCCTAAAGGCTTCATGTATCTCACGGCGATCGTTGATTGGTTCAGTCGCTACGTGTTGGCGTGGGAACTTTCCAACACGCTCGACGTCACATTCTGCCTGACCGCGCTGGAGCGTTCACTGAAGGATTCGCGCCCGGAGATTTTTAATACCGATCAGGGTTCGCAATTCACGAGTAAAGCATTCACGGTCCGATTAGAGAGGGCGGAGGTCGCCATCAGCATGGATGGGCGAGGCAGATGGCTCGACAATGTGTTCATCGAACGGCTGTGGCGATCGGTGAAGCACGAGTCGATTTATCTCTACGAATTCGGAACCGTTGACGCGCTCTGGACAGGACTCAAGAAGTACTTCGAGTTCTACAACCAGGAG
>JBKJSI010000514.1:0-5594 GCA_046595915.1 Pirellulaceae bacterium | reverse complement strand
AAAAACTCGGCGGGAGCGGGGCTCGGGATCGCGCCCGTCGCGGAAGAGGGTTTCGTCGCCGGTGGATTCGTAGAGATAGGGAAGGCGTCCGGGCATCGCTGGCTGGATCATGGCGGGCAGGCTATCGGCGTAATGGTCTGACTGGCCCGCGACACCGGAGAGCAGCGTGCCTTGCTTCTTGGCTTCGACGACGCCTACGGCTTTGCGATTGAGGAGTAATAGGTAGTCGCAGCGCCCGGACTTGAGGGGGGCTTCGCGAAGGGCGATGCCGAGGCTGGCTGAGGGGTTGAACTGTTTGTAGTCCTGCACGACCCAGCCGCACGCCGCCAGTTGGGCGTCGATCTTTTCGCGGGCGATTTGTTCTGGGGTTAGAGTCGGCATGAAGGGCGGGAGTGAGGATTGGGTTTATGGCTCCCTTAGATTAACCCGTGGAAGGGGCGAGTGCGATGGCATTTTGTTTTGGGCGGGGTTAAGCGTGCTGCAGGGGCTTAAATGCTAAATTTCGGGTGGAAATGCGTCATTATCAAAGGGAAGAACAGGATTAGCTCACGCGATGCGAACTTGCCTGGGGAAATTCGCGTAATGACTGGTGAGCAACATTTGCCAATTCTTGCAATCGTGTGCCATGAATGCAAATTTGTTTCCGGGGCTGATCAAATACTGAGCAACATTCATTGCGAAGGGATAGTTGAGTGAAAGAGGCTTCTTCGAAGAAAGAGAAAAAAGGTCAGTTGGTTCCTCCGGATCCAAAAGTCGAGTTGACTGGCATAGAGGCGCCAACTAGGCAACTGCCGCTTGAACTTTCACCAATCACTACCGCGGGATTTTTCTACGTTCTGCCTCGAGCGCTTTTGACCAATGCTGCGCTAAATTCACTTTCGGATGATGATAATAGTCGTGAAGTGCAGCTTGCGGACTTTTGTGGGAAACATCGATCCCCTGGAGTATTTCAACGGTTGCCAATCCGTTATGACCACCTTGAGGCACAAGAATTTCCAGCGGTCGATATCAGTAGATTGGGCCTTAGCCCAGAACACGCCGAATCCTACAATGAATCGCTTCGCCCACTTGCTCGTCTTGCTGAAACTAGTCGAGGGTACGTGGGATGGCTGACTACCAATCGTCAATTTCAGCAAGAGCAAGACGACTTGATAACTCGCTGGGAGCCAGTGATTCGAACCAATGGATTTCCTGGCCCACTTATTTCGGCAACGAGTGTTCCTGATGAGTGCCGAGGAACTGTCGATTCGAAATTGCTAAATTTCGTGCTGGACTATGACGCATTTTGTATTCGATGGCGACTTAATGCGATTGTAGGTCCGGACCTTCCAGTGCCGATGCAGCCGATGCTTGCTGGCCAGGTCTCGATTTCGGTTCTTGGCCAGCTGTTGCGAAATGGAGGAATCTTCCACTATCCAGATACCTTCCCCATAGATAGTCGAGACTTTCTACGTAGTTTGTTAGAGTCCGGGTTAGGTCGGGACTCAATTACTGACGCTGGCCGGCACCTCGCGGAGTGGCATAAGATCGTCCGTAGCGACAATTCATCGCGGAATCAGATCGCTCGCTTTGCGCGGATTCGCACCTTCATCCACATTTGGAGGTTGCTCCGCGCCCGCATGGTGGAATTTCATGTGACGTCAATCCAGGGCGCCATTGCTCACTACTTGGGAGTGGCGGAAACTACTATTTCTAATGACCGAAGTTTTATCGATGAACGGCTAGGACCGGATTGGGATCAGCGATTAGGACCAATGTGCGTTAATTCCTAAGTAATAGATTGGGCCGCGAGATTAGCTGGCTAAACTCGTCGGCACATCAGCGTCATATCTAGCGATTTTCTCGGGGCTTGCTGCCCCACTGGGATTTCCAAGGTGCTGCCGAGCACTTTGGAAACGGGTCCCGAATCTGTGATTTAGCATCGGTGAGTCGCATGCACGATCAGCGCTTTTGAGAGTCGTCCGTGCTTGACCAGTACACGAGTTGACCTGCGGCAAATGCGCGACAGAAGGTCAACACTTGCCATATCAACGAACGGAGACCCGTTTGATGGTAACCGAAAGGGTGCGGAGCACCGAACGTCTGCGACTCGAGCACTTGCGAGCAACTTTGCCACCGGAGTTGGCGCAATTTTGCTCACCGCGGGAATTCGCTGCAATTCTCCGTGTCTCAGTCAAAACCGTCTATGCGTGGCTTTCCGACGGACGCCTCGATTGTGTATCCCAACGATTCGGCAAGCACCGGCGCATTTTGACGGTGCCCGCGCTTGAACTGCTTTTCGCCAAACCCAACTGGAATAAATAAATATGACAAAAAATGAAAATGGTAGGATCCTCGTCGGCGAGTTCGTGTACGTCGAAAAACGAGGCAAGAGCGGAATTTACTGCGCCACATGGTGGCGCGACAAAAAACACCATCGACGCACGCTCGATACAAGAAATAAAGAGGAAGCCATCCGACGAGGGCGTCGACTTGAAGCCGAGCTTGTGGTCGGGGCCTCGTCTGAAAAGCTAAATCCACCGAGCACCAGAGAAGCAATCGATTCCTATCTCGCCCACAAGGAATCAGAGAAGCGGCGAAGAAAAACGATCGTCCGTTACCGCGGAATTCTCGATAAGCTTCTGGGCTTTCTTGTTCAACGCAAAATTGAACGAGTCGATAAGATTAGTACAGACGATTTGGTAGCGTACCGAAAGGCTCGTCAAACGAAATGGGGATCGACGCCGGTCGAAAAGACGCTGTACACCGAGCTCGTAGCAATTAAAGGCTTTTTCAGCTGGTGCATCGGACGCGACTTCATTGAGAAAAGCCCTGCGGCCTCACTGCGTGTTAAAAAACCTCGCCCACCGAAGCGCGGCGGGCCGAACGCGAAACAATTGGCGGAGATCCTTGACGGAGCTCGCGGCTATCGACTGGCGCACTTGGCCGTATTGATTTACACCGGAATGCGTTCCGGCGAACTCTGCAACCTGCGTGGCGAAGATGTCGACCTTGCCGGTGGGTGGATTCACATTGTCTCGCGCCCCGGCTTTGAAACAAAAAATGGCGAATCACGAAAAGTGCCACTTCATCCGCATCTCAAATTAATGCTGGCGAACCAACGGTCGGTTAAAGGGAAGCCGTTGTTCTTGAGTCCGCCATCCAAGAAATATCCAAAAGGCGACAACAAACTGAATGGCAAACGCCTCAACGAAGACTTCGCCCGACTGCTGAAAAAGCTGGGAATGATCGCTGGGCGCCGGGAGGGCTACACGATCCACTCACTTCGGCACAGCTTCTACACGGTTTGCACCAATGCGGGGATTTCTCCGCGTGCGGTCGCCGTTTGGGTCGGCCACAGTGGCGATCAGTCGGTTGGCGACAACTACTACAGGCTTAGCGATTCGGAATCCCAACGACTTATGAATGAGGTTCCGTTCGTTACCCCTGCGATTCTGAAAAATGCCAAGAGCAACAACCAGCCCAAAGGTTCCCGCAAATCGTGATTACTAGGTATTAACCCGTGGCGGAATTGTCGTCGGCACGGTGCCGGGGGTGGTTAAGCCGCTGCAAAGTACAGGGATGTCTCTGCCATGATTGTTAAATTGATTTCCGTTTTAGCTTCGCTCAGCTTGATGCTGGGAGTTGTCGCTCCTCAGTGTTGCTGGTCGTTGCCCGTCACTACTGGTCGACCGACGTCGCAAAACCGGGACAAATCCGGGACAAGTGGGGTACTCGACCAGCCATCGTTGCCGCAAGTCCTTACAGCAAAGGCACTTGCGAAATCATTGAAAACTAAAGCGGAGAGGACAGGATTCGAACCTGCGGTACAGTTTGACCCGTACATCGGTTTAGCAAACCGACGCTTTCGACCACTCAGCCACCTCTCCAGGGGACAATCGAGTCGCCGGATTGTCGCAAATCGGCTCTCTCTTGCAAGCCGAGTCTGAACTTCCGGCGACGCCTTTTCATAGATATGGTATCCAAGGAGCAAGAACAGGTTCGCGAAAATGGGTGCGAAGGGCCGAAATGGCGCTTCGAAGTCAAAGGAGGGACGATGTCACGGGGTTATCAGAGTCGGTCGAATGAGAGCGTTTGGCGCGATGTGGCGATCTTTGCGGCTGGTTTGGCCATCGTTGCGAGCTTAGAACGCTTTGCCTGCGCGGAAACCAACCGCGCCCGAAAAATCGCGATCGACTCAATTACCGGGACCGACCTCCAGGAACATGTGCGCGTTCTCGCCGACGATTCGCTGGAAGGCCGCGAAGCAGGTAGCCGAGGGGGGCATGCTGCGGCCCGCTATTTGGGAACGCATCTCGAAAAAATCGGGATCGCGCCCGCCGGCGATAAAGGGGGCTATTACCAGCCCTTTGGTGCGAACATGTACAACGTCCTCTGCCAGTTACCCGGCAGCGATCCGACGCTCAAGCATGAATATGTGGTGGTCGGCGCCCATTTTGATCATGTGGGCTATGGCTCTCAAAAGAATAGCAATGGCCCCATCGGTTTCATTCACAACGGCGCCGATGACAACGCCTCCGGCGCAGCCGGCCTTCTCGAAATTGCCGAAGCCCTCAAGAAGCTCGAAACAGCCCCCAAGCGGACCATTATTTTGGCGTTTTGGGATGGCGAAGAAAAGGATTTACTAGGCGCGCGGCACTGGGTTGCTAGTCCCACGGTTCCTAAGGACAAAATCAAGTTTGCGTTTAACGCCGACATGATTGGTCGACTTCGCAAAGAGCGCGTAGAAATGATTGGCAGCCGTACGGCGCATGGCCTGCGCCGCTGGGCGTCGGCTCAAAATCAAGACTATGGACTCGCGCTCGATTTCGTCTGGGATCTCAAAGAAGACAGCGATCATCATTGTTTTTTTAACGCTGGCATTCCGGTGATGATGGTGCATACGGGGCTGCATGATCAATACCATCGCCCGAGTGACGATTTAGAAACGATCGACGTCAAAGGAGTCGAACGAGTCAGTCGGTATCTACTCTCGATGGCCCTGGATGTGGCGGATCAAGAGCATATTCCGACCTTTCGCGCGGCGAGCCGTGTCGAATCGGAAGGCAATCGGCGCGGGCTTGAGATGGTCACGCCAGCGCCGCCCAGGTTGGGCGTTAGCTGGGATTCGCAAACCGAGCCCGGAAAATACAAAGTCGTGCGAGTCGAAAATGGCTCAGCCGCCCAGCGCGCCGGCGTCGTTGTGGGCGATGAGATTCTCTCGCTTAATGAAGTCGCTCCGACGTCCGACAACGCGATGCGAAAAATGGTGGCGGCCTCGCCCAGCGCCGCAAAGCTCAAGTTGCAACGTGCTGGCGGCAAGGTTGAAGAACTCGCGCTTTCGCTGCCCGGAAACGGAACGCGACTCGGCGTGACTTGGCGCGAAGATGAAGGGGAACCCGAGAGTCTGATCGTGGTGCAGGTGGTGAAAGGTTCTGCCGCAGATGAAGCGGGCATTTGGCCGGGCGACCGGATTTATTCAGCCGCCAAAGAGGGCTCCGTCAGTGCGGCTTCCCTCGCAAAAGCGGTCGCCGATGCCGAAGAAGAAATTGTTCTGCAGGTTGAGCGCGGCGGTCGGATCTTTGAAGCGACCGCAAAATTACCTTTGCGGTAAG
>JBKJSI010000425.1:0-9936 GCA_046595915.1 Pirellulaceae bacterium | reverse complement strand
GGTGCCCCCACCAGAGCTGGCGGCTCACTGGCCAATCGCGCTTTTCAGCGAGCCAGTCGATGTAGCTTTTGGCATATCGCGAGGGAATGATCGTCACTCGTCCATCTACAACCGCGTCGACAGCGGACTGGGCGAGGTCGCCCATTCGCACGAACCATTGGTTGGCGAGAAAGGGCTCAATTGGCGTTTTGCTGCGGTCAGAGTGAGCTAGTTCAATTTCGCGATCTTCGATTTGCTCGACGAGTCCACGCTCATCCAGATCGGCCACCACTTTTAGCCGCGCCTGGGCGATTGTGAGTCCCTTGTACTGGCTGGCGTTGCTATTGAGCGTGCCATCGGTATTGAGAATGTTGATCATCGGCAGCGAATGGCGGCGGCCAACGTCGTAGTCATTCGGATCATGCGCCGGCGTGATCTTCACACAGCCGCTACCGAGATCGGGCTTGGCCCATTCATCGGCCACGATCGGGATTTCGCGTTCCAATAGCGGCAGCATCACACGGCGCCCCGCCAGCGCCATATCGCGAAGCAGTTCCAATTGAGGCAGCATGTTGTTGCGGCGGTAGTCGATGTTGGCGATCTGCTGATCGATCGCCGCTTGATCCTTGGCGGGCGCTTTGTCGCGCCGCTGTTTTAACTCAGCCTCAAGGTCGTTCAGCGCTTTGGCTGGATTGGGATGCACCGCCACCGCTGTATCGCCCAGCATCGTCTCCGGGCGCGTGGTGGCCACTGTCACATAAGTCGGTTCGCCCGGTTTGGGATCGATCACCGGATATCGAAAGTGCCAAAAATGGCCCTTCACGGTCAAATGCTCAACTTCGTCATCACTCACAGTGGTTTGAAGGAACGTATCCCAGTTCACCAGTTTTTTGCCGCGATAGAGCAGATTCTTCTTAAAGAGATCAAAAAAAGTTGCGCGGACGGCTTTGGCACAGATCGGATCGAGGGTGAATCGCGTTCGCTCCCAGTCGCAACTCGCACCCATGCGTTTGAGTTGGCCTAAAATTCGGGCTTCGTACTCTTCTTTCCACTTCCAGATTCGCTCGACGAGCGCAGCACGCCCGAGATCATGCCTCGTCTTGCCTTCGATTTCGCGTAGGCGCTTTTCGACCACCGCTTGGGTCGCAATGCCGGCATGATCGGTTCCGGGCATCCAAAGCGTGTTGAAGCCCTGCATTCGCTTGAAGCGAATCACGAAATCTTGGAGCGAGTTATTGAGCGCGTGGCCCAGGTGCAGTGCGCCCGTCACGTTGGGGGGCGGGATGACGATGGTAAAAGGCTTTTTCGTGGCATCGGGGACGGCATGGAAGCATCCCCGGTCTTCCCACAACTTATAAATCCGCTCTTGGGCTTCGCGGAAGTCAAAACGATTCGGAAAGTCGGCGGAACTGAACATAGCGAGGTGCAAACCGCATCTAGAAATGGCGAAATTCGAAAGCTGGGCAGATTATGAGGGGATATGCCCTAAGCTGAAAGGCCAATGGCAGTTAAGAAGGACGCGCCAATCGTCAGAAATGTTCGGTTTTTACGAAGGCCAGACCCGGAAAGCGCTGTTCTCCGCCAAAGAAAACGGCGGCAATTGCGCCGTTCAAACATTTCAATTCTTCAGTCGGCCGCACTACTCGCGATAAGGTTTTTTCGCTTCATAGAGCTTCAATCGCTCGCGAGCATCGGTGATGTACGCCGTGTTATCCTTGGCAAGTTCAATGGCGCGTTTCTGAATCTTGATGGCGTCTTCCCATTGCTCGCCTTCCGCGTAGGCGGCGGCGAGTGTGTCCAAAATGGGAAGGTCATTGTAGCCAGTCAGCTTGGCGGCTTTGACGGCGTAATCGACTGCCTTGCGACCATCGCGAAAGCTCTTATTGAGCGAAGTCGCGTAAATCCAAGCGAGTCCGTTGTAGGCTTCCGCACATTCGGAATCGCTCTCCATGGCAGAGCGATAGTCGCTTAGCGCCTTATTGAGGTCGCCCGAGCCAATTTGCAATGCTCCTCGATTGCAGTAGGCGATCGCATATTTTGGGTCGAGCTTGATCGCCTCGTCATAGTCGGCGAGCGCGGCATCGGGTTGTTCCTTTTCGAAGAGCACGAGTCCGCGATTGTTGTAATAGTGTGCATCTTTCGGACTCAATTCGATCGCCTTCGAGTGATCTTCGAGAGCCTTCTCTAAATTCCCTCGTTCGTGATAAACCGTCGCGCGGAAGTCGTAAGCCCAAGAATCCTTCGGGTTCTTTTCGATCCACTGTGTGTAGTATTCGAGCGCATTTTCGAGTGGCACGACATCGCCGCGTTTGATCCAGGCGCGACCGACCCAAAGCCAATCGCCCTCAGTCTTACGCACGATGAAAGGCGCCGGAACATCGCGCAGTACCATTGAACGCTCTTCGCGACGAAGCTTGGCCCCGGCCACTGGCATAACCACCTTGCCCAAGAGCGGATCGGGCTTAACGTCGGATGCCGCAGGCTTTGGAATCGCCGGCTGAGCAAGCACAGGCGCAGACGAAGAAACAATCGCGAAAATAAGAATCGCCAAAACGGCGGCGAAGCGAAACATGGAAAAGGCGTCTTTTTCGGGGCGAAGAAGCGGAAAAATCCCACTTTCCATTGTAGCATGCGAGTTATGGGCCATTCTTGACGGTCTTTCGTGCTATGCGAAACTGGGACCGCAATTCCCGCTAAATGCGCAACTTTGAGCCACCCCATGTCGATTCAAGTTATTTGCCCCAATGTGAAGTGCCGTGAGCGATTTGTCGTTAGTGACAAATTTGCGGGGCAAACCGGCCCTTGCCCCAAGTGCAAGTCGCCGATTCGGATTCCAAAAAAAGAAGAAGACATCAAGATCCATGCGCCCGAGGACGCCGGGCCCAAGGATGCCAGCGGCAAACTCGTCCTCAAGCCAATCGCGCGAAAGGATGCCAAATTCAGCATTGTTCTAGCAGTCATCATTGGCGTTATGGTCGTTGCGGCGCTCGGCGGGGCCTTCGCGATCGGTAGACTATATGGAGAAAAGGGTCCACCAGTTTGGATCCTCGTACCAGGCGCGATCCTGTTGGCGATTCCGCTGGGATATGGTGGCTACGCGTTCTTGCGAGATGACGAACTCGAACCTTATAGCGGACAAGAGTTACTTGTCAGGTCTCTAATTTCGTCGGTCATCTACGCAGCGATTTGGGGTCTTTTCGCGTTATTACGAATGCTCGTATTTCGCGAGGGTATCGATTTGATGACCTTGGCGATCGTCGGCGTGCCGCTAGCTGCACTCGGTGCCGTTACGGCGTACGGTGCGCTAGACTTATCGTTTGGTTCCGCTGCACTGCATTTTGGACTCTATGCAGTATTTACACTTACCCTTTCCCTTTTGATGAACGTCGATCTAATTGGAAAGCCCGGAACTAACAAACGTGCTCCCAAAACGGCGCCTGCCGCGAGCCCCGCTCCGGTAAAGCCCAGACGCGCCGAGTCAATCGAACTGCGTAAGAATTCACCGCTCGTTCGCTTGTCTTAGAACGGATTTTAGAACGGAACGGTTTGCGAAATGGACTCGATTACCGATATTCCCGAAATTCGCGGTCTCGATTCGCGGCAGAATTTGATTCGCATCCCGCGCGAGCTCGATGTGCCGCTCACGCCGCGCGTTCAGTCGCTGGTCGACTCCGCCGAATTTCGGCGTTTGACACGCATCAGCCAGCTAGGCCTCGTTTCCTTTGTTTACCCCGGCGCGTGCCACAATCGTTTTGAGCATTCTCTCGGCGTTTACCGTCTCTGTTTGATCTATCTCAAGCACCTTGCGCATGACGAACGATTCGCCGACGCAATTCGTCCCCATGATGCGGAGCTACTGATTGCCGCGTCGCTACTACACGATTTAGGCCACTGGCCTTTTTGCCATCCCATCGAAGACATGCGGCTTCCCGGCATTCCCGATCATGAGCACTATGCCAACAGCTATCTGCTCGAAGGTGAAATTGCCGATACCTTACGCGACGAATGGGGCATTCAGCCACGCGACATTGTTTCGCTCCTCTCCGAAAAGCCGCGCGACGCCAAATCACGCATCTTGCACAGCATTTTGTCGGGCCCGATCGATGTCGACAAAATGGACTATCTCGTGCGAGATAGTTTGCACACCGGCGTCCCTTACGGCCAAAACTTCGACCAACAGCGACTCATCGCCAGCTTACGGCTCAACGAAGCCGGCGATGGCCTAGCCCTCTCCGAAAAGGGCCGCACCGCCGCCGAAATGATGGTCTTCGCCCGCTATGTCATGTTTAGCGAGGTCTATTGGCATCACGCCGTACGAGCGGCCACGGCGATGCTCCAACGGGCGTTTTTCCTGCTCCACAAAGATTTGGAGATCGACACCCTCTTTCGCATGCACGAACCGCGCATGATCCAGGAACTGATGGAACAAGGCGAAGGCGGTCCCGCCGGCGACTTGTTAAGTGGTCTCTTCGGCCCAACGCGAAGGCTCTACAAGCGCGCCGCACAATTCAGCTTCTTCCAAGAACAAGAGATTTATCACCAACTCGCCAGGCGGCCCTATCCTTGGCTGGCGACCTGTGCGGAGCATCTCGCCGGGCTCTTAAGTCGCCACCTCGGAAAACTCATCGCGCCGCACGAAATATTGATTGACGCTCCACCGATGCAGCTAGAGGTCGAGTTCCACGTTGAAATTCATTACCCCAAAGAGCAGCGCTATCGGCTCTTGGGCGATGTCTCGCCGGTCGTGCAGACCTTGGCGAAGAAGCAATTCGACGATTACGTAAAGCGGGTTCGCATCTTTGCTCACCCGCGAATTGCGGAGGAAGTCGGCGCCATCGAGCTCAACGAAATCATCAGCGAGGCTGTGCTCGCTTCAGGATGATTTTTTGCCTGAGCTACTCTTCGTCAGGTTCGGGCTGCCCTTCGAACTTCCTATCGAGTGAGTCTAGGAACTCGTTATAAGCCGCCATGCGGGTCGCATTTTCCTTGGTGTCAGCAGCTTGTGCGAGTTCCGCCATGATCGGGAAATTGGCGAATTGCTCACGCAGCTCCTTCTCGGTGTAGCCATACTTCGATAAGTAGATGACATAGAACTGCGACTCATCCGCCTGCGGAATCGACGTCGCTTGTCCTGGCTGAAGCTTGAAAATCTCCCTCATGAAGTTTTCGCCGGCAGCGGGAATTTCCGGAATCTGGCCGACACGCCCGCGTGAAAAGGGCGTCGTGTAAGTAAATTCGCCGGTGACAAGCACATTATCCTTGGGGAACGTTTCTTTTAACGTCTTTCCAACTTTAACTTCGGCGGCCTTCTTCTTGGCATCTTCCTTGGCAAGCTCTTTCGCCTTTCGGTAGCGATAGGCATTCTCGAGGTCTTCTTGGCACTCCGCGAACTTGGGTTCGAATTCTTCCTTCTGCTCGGTGCGCCAGTAGATGAAAGTCGCCTCGCTCATTGTAAACTGATTGCGAATCGTACGCGGTTCATAGAGCAGTGACCTATCCGTAAAGAACGCCTGATCGAGGAAACCAGGAAAGCCGCCAAGTCCATCCTTATCCTTTTGAACGACATCGGGTGGGCTTAGGGGAATCGCTCCGAGCGTAAACTGATGTTTTGCGGCGAAGGCTTCGAAATCGAATTTCTTAAGTTCTTCCTTGTTAATCTTCCCTTCACCCTCATTGAGGTTCTTCCAAAGGGCACGGAGCTCGGTTTCGGCTTTTTGGATTTCGTCGGTATAAGTCTTTTGGGCGATCGGGGCTGCAATGTCTCGACGAATGTCCTTGGCGACTTCGCTGAGCGGCCTGAACTCTTCCTGTGGAGCTTCCGGCTTCTCGTCCTTGGGTGGAACGGCTCCATCTGCGGGCTTCTCTTGGGCTGGAGTTTCCGGTGATTTCGTCGCGTCGGCAGGTTTCCTTTCTTCTGATTCCTGGGCCGTGGGCGGTTCTGCTTTCTTTTCCTCGACGGGAGGCCTGTCCTGCGGCTTTTCGCCGGCTGGTTCTTTCGGCTCCTGCGTCGAACTATTTTCGGAAATCAGGGAGATCAAACTGAGATCCTGCTCGCCATCCTTCGGCGTTGCGGGCGTTTCTTCCGTCTTGGGCGCAGCAGCAGGATCGGCTGGCCGAGCAGGCTCTTCCTTGGGTGTTTCCTTATTTTCAGGCTCCGATTTTCCCGGTTCCGTATTGGCAGGCGGCGCGGCGCCCTTCTCAGGAGTGGCAGGTTTTTCTTCCGCAGGCTTGTCACCCTCCGGCTTCGTTTCTTCAACCTTTCCATCAGCCTTTTCGGCGCCTTCGCCCTCGGGTTTCTTGTCACCTTCGGTTACCGGAGGTTGAACGGGAGGCTTTGGCGTCTGCCGATACTTGGCCTTATTCTTTTCGTAGTAATCCTCAACCTGTTTGTCCGTCACGTTCTTCATTTCGGCTTCGACGAAGGTTTCAAAATTGGCCTTCACGAAACCGAAAGCAACCTGCTCTGCTTGCCGCAGACCATTGTCTGGATAATCGACTAAGCGATACTTCAATTTCAGGTCGTCGTAGAGCGTCTGGAGCTGCGCTTGACTTGGTGTGTCTTTGACCTGGTCCATGTACCCCTTTGTAGGCAGTGCAAGAAACTCAATCTGCGCACGTTGCGTCATGTTCTTGTATTCGTCCCAAGCTCCATCCGGCGCCACGGCTGCTTGCCCAGAGAAAACCATGCGTTCAACGGCCTTTGCAGCCAATTCACGGCGCATCCAAGAAAAGAACCGCGTGCGAGCTTCAGGGGTGTCGCCAACCGTGTCATCAAGAATCTTCTTGATGTCGGCCATATCCATCCGATCACCGCTGAGCTTCTTCAAGAACGTTTTGACAGCTTCATCGTCAACCACCAGGCCGATATTCGCCGCGTACGTGGAGAAGATGTAACGATTAATCAGCTCATCACCCCGAGCAGCCATGACTGGCTGAACTTTGGGCTGCACCGGATTTTTCTTATCGAGCCCAATCTGCCGCAGGATCTCCTGCTCTACTTCAATGACCGATCGATGATCAGAACTGATTTGCTCAAACTGACCTTGAGTGAGCGACCCGCTGTTCCAAGAAACAATCTTGGCGCCTTTGGGCGCGCCAGGACCGTCATTATTGGATCGACCGCTATAAGAGAAGAAGTCGCCCATGGTGAAAACGATCATCACCACAACGCCTAAAACGATGAGGCCGATCTTTTCGTATTGACGCAAGGCTTTGAAAGTCGTGGCCATAGCTAGCGGGGCGCTCCGTGCGAAGAACTGTCTTTACTGGCAATCTCTACTGCAAACTTTATTGGCGGCTTGACAGGGGACGACAAGCCATATCATGTTGAGCCCGTCCTGCCTTCCAAAATGGAAGCGGACGAATCACCTGAAGTCCAATGGCGGAAACCGATTCCGTCGATTTTAGGCCAGCGAAGGATTTGCACAATTGGTGTGACGCGCGGCCCCGAAGCCGCTCAAGCGAGACGCCGATTCGCCAATCTGCACGCGAAATCGCCATTTGGACAGGAAGGGGGAGGTTTTGGCAAATTCGCGGATTTGCGTCAACCTCGTCTCAACCTGCAGGGCTCCTAAAATGAGCCTTCTTTTGGGTTTAGCGATCATGTGAGGCCAGTACATGGACATGGCTGGCGGCAGTTTCACCCCGAGATAACAGATCAATTGCGACCAAATGGCGAAAAAATCCACGTCCAACCTGAAATCGCTCGTCATTGTCGAGTCTCCCGCCAAAGCGCGAACGATTTCCAAGTTTCTAGGCGCGGATTACACGGTCGAGGCGAGCATCGGGCACGTTCGCGATCTTCCCGAGGGCAAAAAAGAAGTCCCGGAGGAATTTAAGAAAGAGGAATGGGCCTACTTAGGGGTCAACGTAGATAAGGACTTCGAGCCGATCTATATCGTGCCGCCTAACAAAAGAGAGCAAGTCAAGAAGCTCAAAGACCTGCTGAAGAATTCCAAAGAACTCTATCTCGCGACGGACGAAGACCGCGAGGGGGAAGCGATCAGCTGGCACCTTCATGAACTGCTAAAGCCCAAGGTTCCCGTCCATCGCCTCGTCTTTCACGAAATCACCGAAGAAGCGATTGCCGCCGCGATCAAGTCGCCTCGTCAAATCGACGACGCATTAGTCAAAGCCCAAGAAACTCGGCGCATCCTTGACCGTCTTTATGGCTACGAAGTTTCCTCGCTTCTTTGGCGAAAAGTAGGCCGCGGCCTCTCCGCAGGGCGCGTTCAAAGCGTCGCCGTCCGGTTGATCGTTCAACGCGAGTGGCTACGGCGCGAATTTGTCTCGGCCACTTTTTGGGATTTGCTCGGAACCTTTGCCACCACCGGCGCGGAGTCCTTCCAAGCCGATTTGATGTCGGTGAACGGGCGCAAGATTCCCACGGGAAAAGACTTTGATACCACCACAGGCAAGATCAAAGACCCGAATTTGATGCTAATGAGCGAGCAGGAGGCCCTCGACCTCGCCGCTCGGCTCAGGAAGGCGACCTTCAAGATCGTTTCGATCGAAGACAAGCCTTACACGATGAAGCCCGCTGAGCCCTTCATCACGAGCACGCTGCAACAAGAATCCAACCGCAAGCTCGGTTACACCGCCCGCTATACGATGGACCTCGCGCAGAGCTTGTACGAAAACGGCTATATCACCTACATGCGTACCGATTCGAAGAATCTAGCGCAAGTGGCCATCGACTCCGCGCGAGAGTTGGTAACCGCCGAGTACGGCAAAGAATATCTGCCCGAGAAGCCTCGCGTTTACACCTCCAAAGTCAAGAACGCACAAGAGGCGCACGAAGCGATTCGCCCGGCGGGCCATCCCTTCAAATTGCCTGAAGCAATCCGCAAAGAACTCTCCGCCGATCAGTTCAAATTGTTCACACTGATTTGGAAGCGAACGATCGCCAGCCAAATGTCCGACGCTCGCGGGCGCCGCATCACGATCGGCATCGAAGGCGATGGCGCTTATTTCCAAGTCAGCGGCAAAACGATTGAATTCCCCGGTTTTTTACGGGCCTATGTCGAAGGCTCTGATGATCCACAGGCGGACCTTGCCGATCGCGAAGTGATTTTGCCCAACGTCAAGCTCGACGAAATCTTGAATTGCAAAGAACTCGAAGGAAAGAGCCACACGACTCAGCCGCCAGCCCGATTCACGGAAGCTTCGCTCACTCAATCACTCGAAGAAATGGGCATCGGTCGTCCGAGCACGTATGCCTCGATTATCGATACAATTCTCGCGCGCAAGTACGTCTTCAAGCGAGGCAACGCGCTCGTTCCGACTTGGACCGCATTCAGCGTTGCACGATTGATGGAACAACATCTTTCGAAGCTCGTGGACTACCAGTTCACCGCACAGATGGAAGATTTCCTCGATAGCGTCAGCCGCCGCGAAGCGGAGCCCGCCAAGTATCTCAATGGTTTTTACTTTGGCGACAAGTCGAAGGATGCCACGTCCGATGTCGGACTGAAACAACTACTCAAGGATAAGTTGACGGAAGTCGATGCCCGCGCGATGGCGACGTTTCCCCTCGGTTTTTCGACGCCGACCGATGGCGAAGCCGTCGAGCCAATCAATGTGCGCGTCGGCAAATTTGGCCCTTATCTCGAACAAGGCGAGCGACGCGCCAGTCTTCCCGATGAAATGCCTCCCGATGAATTGACCCTCGAAAAAGCGATTGACCTTCTCTCGCAATCGAAGACGGATGAAGAGCCACTGGGCATGTGCCCCGAAACAAACAAGCCGGTCTATCTCAAGCTGGGCCGCTTTGGCCCATACGTCCAACTCGGCACACCGGACGATGAAGAAAAACCAAAAAACGCGTCGCTACTCAAGGGCATGGTCCCCACGGAAGTGACTCTGGAAGTCGCCCTCAAGCTACTCTCCTTGCCTCGTAACTTGGGCAAGCACGAAACGCTGGGCGAAGACATCATCGCGCAAAACGGACGATTCGGT
>JBKJSI010000320.1:0-2572 GCA_046595915.1 Pirellulaceae bacterium | reverse complement strand
GAGTTTGCGCCGCCGAAGGTGGAGGTGCAGACGGAAGCGCCGGGGCTTTCGACGGATGAAGTCGAGAGTCTCGTTACTGTGCCGCTTGAAAATGCGCTCAATGGCACACCGGGGATGAAGACGATTCGGTCGAAGTCGGTGCTAGGGCTTTCGTCAATCGTGCTCTATTTCGAGGAGGGCGCCGATCTGCATAAGGTGCGGCAGTATGTGCAGGAGCGAGTGGCCGCCGAGGCGCCGCGATTGCCGACGGTTTCGCGCCCGCCGGTGATTTTGCATCCGCTGTCGTCGCTGAGCCGCGTTTTGAAAATTGGCGTTTGGTCTGAGACGCTCTCGCAGCAAGATATTTCGGAGCTGGCGGTTTGGAAGATTCGCCCCAAGCTAATGGCGATTCCCGGCGTCGCGAATGTGGCGATCTGGGGGCAACGAGATAAACAATTTCAGGTGCTCGTCAATCCGGAGAAATTGAATATCCATGGCGTGACGCTGGACCAAGTGATTCGCGCGGCGGGCGATGCGACGGTGCTCGATGCGGGAGGTTTTGTGGATACGCCAAATCAGCGGCTCGCGGTGCGGCACGTTTCGTCGGTCAATTCGCCTGAAGAGTTGGCGCGAACGGTCGTGGCATTCCGAGGCGGCGCGCCGCTAAGGCTCGGCGATGTGGCGCGCATCGAGATTGGTTCGCCCCCGCCGATTGGCGATGCGATTATCAATGACCGACCAGGGCTTTTGCTCATTGTGGAGAAGCAGCCGGAGGGGAATACGCTGGAGGTGACACGGGAGGTCGAAGAGGCGATCGATGCGCTGCGGCCGGGGCTCAAGGATGTCGAGCTCGATTCGACCATTTTTCGGCCGGCCTCATTTATTGAGAAGGCGCTGGAGAATTTGCGGCACGCCTTGCTGATTGGCTGCGGGCTGGTGGTGATCGTGCTGGTGCTCTTTTTGTTTGATTGGCGGACGGCGGTGATTAGCCTCACGGCGATTCCGCTTTCGCTGGTGGCCGCGACGGTGATCATGACGAACTTCGGCGTGACGATTAACACGATGGTGCTCGCGGGGCTGGTGATTGCGCTGGGTGAGGTAGTAGATGATGCGATTATCGACGTCGAAAATATTGTGCGACGGCTGCGGCTCAATCGTGAATCGAGTACACCCCAGTCCGCTTTTCAGGTGGTGCTCTTGGCGTCGCTCGAAGTTCGTAGTGCGGTCGTGTACGCCACGTTAATCGTGACCTTGGTCTTCTTGCCGATCTTCTTCTTGGATGGCGTGGCGGGCTCCTTTTTTCGGCCTTTGGCGGTTTCCTACATTCTTTCGATCCTCGCTTCGCTCCTGGTTGCGCTGATCGTCACGCCGGCAATGTCTTATTTATTACTGACTGGAAAACACCAGGCGCGCTCCGAAGCGCCCTTTGCACAAGCACTCAAGCGGGCGTATGGAGTAATCCTTCCGCCCCTGATTCGTTATCCCTACGCCGTCGTCGGATCTTTGCTGGTGATTTTGGTCTTCAGCGCCGCGGCTGCGACTCGTTTGAAACCAGAGTTTTTGCCCGAGTTTCATGAGACCGATTTCCTGATGCACTTTTTGGAGCGACCGGGAACATCGATCGAAGCGATGGATCGGATCACAATTCGGGCGAGCAAGCAATTGCGAGCGATTCCCGGAGTTCGCAACTTCGGTTCGCATATTGGTCGAGCGGAAGTCGCGGATGAAGTGGTCGGCCCTAATTTCACCGAGCTGTGGATTAGCATCGATCCTGAGGCAAACTATCCAGCAACGCTCAAACTGGTTCAGGAAGCGATGGAGAGCTATCCTGGGATGTACTGCGATGTGCAGACGTATCTTAAAGAGCGAAGCAAGGAAGTTTTGACTGGCACGAGTTACAGCATTGTTGTTCGTATTTTTGGGCCTGATATGGCCGTTCTTCGCGCCAAGGCGAAGGAAGTGGAATCGGCGATGGCGGAAGTGAGCGGGGTTACCAATCTGAAGGTGGAATCGCAGGCGCTGGTTCCCCAGTTTCAAATCCAAATGCGCGAGGAATCAGCGGATCGTTTTGGACTCACGGCTGGGCATATTCGTCGCGCTACGACGACCCTATTGCGCGGAACGAGAGTAGGCGAAGTCTACGAGGGTCAAAAACGATTTGCGGTGATGGTTTGGGGTGAGCCTGAATTGCGCGGAGACGAGGCGGCGCTTCGGGCGCTGCTCATTGATACGCCCTCCGGCGCCCAAGTTCGGCTTAGCGACGTCGCGGACGTGACGATCGCACCGATGGCGAACGAAATCAAACGTGAAGGGGCGTCTCGCCGGATTGATGTGACCTGTAACGTGAAAGACCGCCCACTCGCTTCGGTCGCATCCGAGATCGAAAAAAAGGTGCGTGCGCTACCGTTTCCGCGGGAATATCATCCTGAGTTTTTGGGTGAATATGCCGCGATCCAAGCCTCGATTTGGCGACTGGTCATGTACGGATTGATCGCGCTGGTCGGCATCGTGATGCTGCTCTATGTCGATTTCCAATCGTGGCGGCTCACCGGAATCCTAATGCTGACGATCACCTTCGCCCTCACGGGGGGAA
>JBKJSI010000144.1:0-9121 GCA_046595915.1 Pirellulaceae bacterium | reverse complement strand
CGCGAAGTGACTTGCATTTAGGGGTTTTCTACTGCAGCGATGAACGGAGAAGATCATTATGCGAATTCTTTTATTGACTATGCTCACGTGTGCGCTCGCTAGCTCAGTGGCGATGAAGGTTAGCTCAGCCCAGGATGGCGCGGTTGGCATTTTTGCCAAAAGCCAAGACATCGGCCAATGCGAAATGTTGGGTATCGCCAAGTATGACGAGAAAACAAAGACCTACACCGTTTCCGGCGGCGGCGCCAATATGTGGGCAGCGACCGACGCCTTTCATTTTGCATACAAAGAAATGTCGGGTGACATTTCGATCGCTGCTGATCTGAAAATCCTCGGTAGCCACGGCGATCCGCATCGCAAAGCCTGTCTCCTGATCCGCCAGAATCTTGAACCAGGTTCCGCCTATGTCGACGCGGTACTCCATGCCGACGGCCTTTCTTCGCTTCAGTATCGCGAGACCGCCGGTGGTCCCACTCGTGAAATCCAAGCCTCCATCAAAAATCCCTTCCGCTTGCGGCTGGAAAAGAAGGGAGACGTTGTAAGCATGTCGGTCGCCCGCGAAGGAGAAACACTCAAGCCCGCTGGCGGCGCTTTCAAGATTACCTTCAAAGAGCCGTTCCTGATTGGCATCGGAGTTTGTGCTCACAATAACGACAACCTCGAATCAGGGACCTTTTCGAATCTCGAAATCAAACAAGAAGAAAGCTCCAAAACCGCCGGCACGATCCTCGAAAGCACGCTCGAAACAATCAACATCCAGTCCACTGACCGCCGCGCCATCCATCACACTCGCGGCCATTTCGAAGCGCCCAACTGGTCACGTGATGGAAGCTCGCTCATCTATAACAGCGGTGGAAAACTTTACACCATTCCCGTCACCGGCGGCGAACCAAAGGTAATCGACACCGGCTTCGCGATTCGCTGCAACAACGACCACGGACTCTCGCCCGATGGCAAAGAAATTGCCATCAGTGATCAATCTCAGTCTGATCGCAAATCGCGCATCTATATTTTGCCTTCCGGGGGCGGCACACCGCGCCAAGTCACGCCACTTGCGCCATCCTATTGGCACGGCTGGTCACCCGACGCCAAAACACTCGTTTACTGTGCCGAGCGCAAAGGCGAATACGATGTCTACTCCATTCCCGCAGGAGGCGGCGCGGAAACGCAACTCACCACCGAAAAAGGCCTCGACGACGGCCCCGAGTATTCTCACGATGGCAAGTACATCTATTTCAATTCTGATCGCACCGGGCGCATGCAAATCTGGCGTATGGATGCCGATGGTAAAAACCCCACGCAAATTACCAAGGACGATTACAACAACTGGTTTGCGCACCCCTCGCCCGATGGCCGTTGGCTGGTGTTCCTCTCATACGAAAAGGAAGTCACCGGGCATCCCGCCAACAAGGATGTTCAGTTGCGACTCATGCCCATCGCTGGCGGCGAAATTCGAGTCATTGCAAAACTCTTCGGCGGCCAGGGAACCATGAACGTCCCCTCCTGGTCACCCGATAGCAAAAACGTCGCCTTCGTCAGCTATCGACTCGTTCACGAATAGCCGTCGCATCATCGCTTGCCTCGCAAGCAGTATGAATTTCGACAGTGAATTCAAGAATCTCTTTCACATCGCCTTTCCGCTTCAAATCAAGCCGCGCGCCATAAGGTCGCAGCGTCGCAACATGCACTTGCAATTCTTCATCGCAAATCGTCTCGAAATCAAGTGCCGGCTCACCGGCGAGCGTCGGACAAAACGCTATGTCAACACTAGCGAGAAACTCCCCCGCCTCAATCCGTCCACGCACAAAGCCGCTGATCTCGACGCCATCTTTCGTTTCGCGTCGTGTGAACTGTTGTGAAACCGCAGGGTCATCCTCTCCTGATGAAGTCAGCACATTCGCGGCTAACGCCTCGCCCGTGAGTGTCCGAATCGGAATGATCTCGCTCTCGGGTTCTATAGATGGTCCACGTCTTCGAATTCGGCGGTCAACGATGCTGAGCAATTGACTGGGGATCAACTTCAATCGCCAAAGACTCAAGCCTTCTACGACAATAAAAAGAGCAATCAATCCAGCCCCAACCCATGCCGTGCCGCGCATCACAAACACACCCGCGATGAATGCGCCAGCGAGCAGCAGGGCCACATCAGAAATGGACCAGCCCTGTTTGGCATGTGCATCAAGCCGCCGCGCAACTCGCCAGGCATAGGTAAAAGCCAATACACAACCAAGCGAGAGCATCGACTTCCACCACGCCGCCGCAGGGGCGCCCTCCATGACTGCTTGACCCAGCCAAGCGAGAGACAGCACAAACATCGCCCAAGCGCCGGCGCCAACAAACGTCTGCCACAGACTGCCCGGCAAGCACTCGCAAGACTCCTCAGCCGAAAGCACATGTAAATCTCCAGCGGACGCATGGTTCGTGGACGCATGGTTCATGGGGCGCCTACTTTCTTCGGAGCAGCGTGATCTTCCGCCACAGCGACATGCTTGCCATCCCACCAAGCATCAAGCCGATTGACCAAACGTTCCGTGACATCGATTTGCGAGGCAGCTAGATTCTGCCGCTCGTCCGGATCGCCGGCTAAATCATAGAGTTCACGCTCACCACTTTTCTGGTCAACAATCAATTTCCAATTTCCTTCGATACACCACCGATGCCCAAGTCCCTTGGCTGGTTCCTCTAGCGATGCAAAGTCATGCGAGAAGCTCTCACCAAACAAGGCTTTTCTTTTCGCGAGTATCTCCATTGGATTAGAAAGGAGGCTCAATCCTGGCATGTTTGGAAGGGATGTTGCGCCGATTGCGGCAAGAATCGTCGGCGCGACATCCAGGCTGCTTACCAAGATCTTCTCGTCCCGCCCCGGAACAATCTTCCCGGGCCAATGCAAGATGATCGGCGTGCAAACACCCCCTTCGTAGGGCGTTCGCTTGCTGCGCGGTGCGAATTTGCCCGCGGCCGGATCTTGAATCCAACCATTGTCATGCAGGTAGATGATCAGCGTTTCCTTTTCGACCGCCTGTTCGGTGAGGATTTGTCGTAGCTCACCAATCGTTCGGTCAAATCGTTCGATGTTGGCCCAATAGCGGGCCACATGAATCGACTCCGTCTTTGGCTGGTACTTGGCGAGCAAGTCGGCGGGAGGATCGTGCGGCGTGTGGGGCAACATCGGAGCATACCAGATGAAAAATGGCTTCCCTTCTTTCTTCGAAGCCGAAATCGCGCTTTTGATAGGTGACAAGGAATCCCGACCGATTTTGAGTCCTTCATCGCCATGTCGCCCGCCTTTGGCCGGGTCGCCATGAGTCATGCCCGAGTTAAAGCCGCCTTCGGTGTGCGAACCTTCCCACCATTTGCCAGATTGAAAGCTGTTGTAACCGCGAGTGGCAAGTGATTTAGGAATCGTCACATGTTGACGAATCGCCCACAGCATCTTCGCTCGATCCTCTCCCTTAGGGGGATCGTTTCCCACAACGCCATGTTGATGCGGGTGGAGTCCCGTGATGATCGACATCAAGCTTGCCCGGCAAAGGCTCGTGGGCACATACCCACGGGTGTAAGTCATCCCCTCTTTGGCAAGCTGGTCCAAATTCGGCGTTTCAACATGCTTAGCGCCCATGAACCCGTAGTCGCGATACGAAATATCGTCGCCAATGATCAGCACAATATTCGGCGGCTCGCTAGCGGCCAGAAGCGATGGCGTGACTATCAGTGCCAGCAGCCAATTGAGAACCAGAAATTGCTTAACGATCATCTGTCCGCCAGTCCTACGGTAAACGCGATTGACACCCACTCTCGCAAGCCCCTATTTTCCCTCGCCCAACTGCGCGCCGAAGGTGCGCGTTGATTTGGCAAGGAATACAGCGTCATGCAATGGCCACATCCCACGATTGAACGCCGCCGTTTAGAGGCCGGGTTGCTGCTGTTCATGGCGCTGATTCTATCCTCCAGCGGCTGCTCCAGCGACCGTTACCTCAAGCTCCGAAAAGTTCCTTCGTCACCGCTCGCTGATCCGCTCGGTCTCTTGAGCGATGAAGGTCCAACTCCCACCCCTCGCACTGTTCAGCTTTTACGTCGTCTCGATATGGGCGAAACGTCATCGACGGTCGACCATATCCCCGAATTAGCCAAGCTCGAGGAACTGATTAAGGAAGATCCATCACCCGAAAAGGTCTACAGCTACGCCGAACTCGCCCTCATCACCGGCAAGCAACAACAGAAGGCAGGAAAAGACAAAGAAGCCCTCGACTATTTCGCACGCAGTGTTGCTAACGCTTATCTCTATCTCTTCGATAATAAGTTCGACGCCCGTCGCAACAAATATGATCCTGAGTTTCGTTTAGCATGCGACGTTTACAATTCTGCTCTCGAATCATCGATGCGGCTACTGAAAAAGATGGGCCAGTTTAGCCCCAATGGCTCAGCCACGATCACCACACTGGGCCAAAACTTCACGATCGACATTGTTCTGCGGGGCCCCTGGGACGCCGACGAAATTGAATCGATCGACTTCGTTTCCAGCTATGAATTGCAAGGTCTCAAAAATCAGTATCACACCTATGGCCTCGGCGTGCCGTTGATTCTTAACCGCAAACCCAAAATGCGCCGCAAGCCAAGCGATCAGTTTTATGCGCCCGGGCTCAGTTTTCCCGCAACCGCGTTTTTACATGTGATGGCGGGGCCGGAGTCGGCGACCCCCGCATCAGGCGAGCGTCGTTGCCGACTTGAAATTCTCGATCCGCTTGCGACGACCGACTTGATCGTGCGTGAGCGCCGCGTTCCGCTCGAAACTGATCTTTCAATTCCTCTCGCTCACTGCCTCGACCATCCCGCGATGCGCGAAACGGAGATGGCCACCACTGGCCTCCTCAACCCAGGCGCAGCCGAGCAAGTCAAAGGTCTCTATCTGATGGAGCCTTTCGATCCGCACAAAATTCCAGTCGTGATGGTTCACGGACTTTGGTCGAGTCCGATGACCTGGATGGAAATGTACAATGACCTTCGCGCGCTTCCCGAAATCCGGGAGCGCTATCAATTCTGGTTTTATCTCTACCCCACCGGACAACCTTTCTGGATCAGCGCCGCCCAATTCCGCGTCGACTTGGACAACGTCATCAACACACTTGATAAGAACGAAGATTACCCATCCCTTCGTCAAATGGTGCTGATCGGTCACAGCATGGGCGGCCTCGTCTCGAAAATGCAAACGATCTATTCGGACGACCGGTTCTGGGGACTCGTCAGCGATAAGCCCTTTGACGATCTCAAAGCGCCCGACGAGGCGAAGCAGCGTGTGCGCAGCGCGGTCTACTTCGAGCCTAATCCCGCTGTCCACCGAATCATCACGATCGGCACGCCGCATCGAGGCAGCCACTTTGCCAACGAATATACCCGCTGGCTTTCGCACTATTTCATTAGCTTGCCAACGAAGATGCTGGCCACTGGCCAGACGCTGATGACGAACAACCCCGGCTTTTTCAAAAGCACCGAACTGCTCACCGCCTCCACGAGCATCGACTCCCTCGCGCCCAATCATCCCGTGCTTCTCGAAATGCTAAAGGCGAAAAGGGCCTCTTGGGTGCAACACAACAATATCGTCGGCGTTGTCGAAGGCCAATCCCTCATCGGGCGCGTCACCACCGAGGGTGATGGTATCGTCCCATTCAGCAGCGCACATCTCGACGATGTCGAATCAGAAATCCGAACGACGGCAGACCACGTGACGGTTCATCGCCACCCCAGGAGTGTGCTGGAGGTGCGCCGCATTCTCAGCAAACATGCGTCCAAAATGGACGCGGAAGACCCAGGCGGTGTGATTCGGCGGATTACTACCTTGCCATAACGCACTGATCGACTTGGGCCGCTCGTAGCCAATTACTTTGTTGAATCGCTCCACGAAACATGTTAGATAACTAACATCATAGTACTCTACCGTGGATTGACCTCCTTCGTGCGGAGGGAATTTTGGCAACTTTCGGCGCCTATCGATGGCCGAGAACAATCCGAACCCTTCGTTTGAGGATCTTGAAGATCTGCTCGTCGAGGCGGAGCAAAGGAAAAAGAACTTTGTTGCGGCATGGCAAGATTCCAAGACCCCGCGATTGGAATCGTATTTGCCCGAGGTGAAATCGCGGGCTTATGAAGTGGTGTTGTTATCACTCATTGGCATCGAGCATCGTGAACTCGTTCGCCGAGGGCGTGCGGGCAGACTCGAGGACTGGCTTGAGCGGTTTCCTGAGTTCCATGAGCTGATTTGCGAACATTGGGAGTCACTCGCCACTAGTCTCAAAGATGGAAACGATCAATTTATCGCCCGTCGAGCTGCTGGATTGCGCGATCTTCAGCAAGAGCGAAATGCGCTCATGGGCTACCAATTGCGCGAGAAGCTTGGCGAGGGGCACACTTGCCATGTCTATCGATGTGTTCAGGCAAGCAGCAATCAGAACAAGGAGCGGAAAGCAGAACGGCCAACGGTCTTGAAGGTCTTGAGAAAGGAATTCCTGAATCGATTCTCACAGACTGATCGCGAGAGATGGATCTTGCAATGGATTGAGGCCAATCAAGTCATTCAACAGGTCGCTCCGCTTGGATTGACGGCGGTTCACGATGTAAAACAAGTTGCGGAGAGTGCATCCGTGCGGATGGAGCAAGCTGAAGGAGCTGCAATCGAGCGACTAGCAAAAGTTCCCCAAGATCAGGCGACGCTCGCTTGCGAAATTCAATCGATCGTGGTCGCTCTAAGCACTGTTCATTCGGCGAATCTATTTCACGGTGCACTTCGTAGTTCGAAACTGATGAAGAACGAACAAGGACTCATCAAGATTGGCGGATTGGGCTTCGTGAAGGCTTTTGAAGGTTTGCCGACGTCTTGGCAGATAAATACCAGGGGACGGCGGAACTATTTGGCCCCAGAACTATTCGCTGATCCCAGCGCACTAAGTCCCGCATGTGACATCTACAGCCTGGGCTCGATTTTTTACCACCTTTTGTCAGGCCATCCCGCGCGAGGTGATCTCGACGCGCAGAGCGAACTCGCTACATTCCCGACGAACCGTCCCGTGCCGCTACGGCGTCTTAATCCTGCTGTAGATCGGGTAGTCGAAAATGTGATTAACAACTGCCTTGAAGCGTCGCCAAAACAGCGTTACGCCGACCTCGGAGCTTTGAACGCTGATTTGACGGAAGCGATTGAGAACCTAGCAAATAAGTCGAAAGGGGCGTCGCCCGCTCGGCGCGGGTTCTGGAACCGATTTTTCGGCCATCCTTAAAGAAAAAAGTGAAAAAGCCAAATTCCCGGGAAATCCTAGAATTTCCAGGCATTCTCAAAAAATGTCCCTGCTTTGGACCAGAGGTGTCCAAGGGCTCGCGAAAATAAGGCATAGGAAAGAGCTTGACGGGTCGATGAATGCGTGTACAGTATTCACCTGTCCACTATAGGCCAGCCAGGAAGGCTCTTTGGGGTTTCGCCGCACTGACTTGCGGCCTTCGCAACTGTTTTCCATAAAGGGGAACTTGATCCCATGGTTATCGCCGAAAAGTCGAATCATAAAATGCCCAAGAAGGACAAAGAAAAAGACATTGCTGCTCTCCGGGGCGGCAAAGTGAAGGAAAAGGCCAAAGAGGGCGGCGTCTTCGCCGATATGCTCGATGGCAATTCCAGCCTCAAAGGCGCCCTGCAACAAATTGAAAAGCAATTTGGTGAAGGCTCCATCATGCCCCTGGGGGCGGATAAGCAAGTCAAAATCGAGGGCATCCCCACCGGAAGCCTCTCGCTCGATTTGGCCCTTGGCGGCCAAGGTCTGCCTCGCGGCCGAATTATCGAGATCTTTGGCCCCGAATCGAGCGGCAAAACGACGCTCGCACTGCACACCATCGCGCAAGCTCAAAAGACCGGCGGTGTCGCCGCCTTGATCGACGCAGAACATGCGTTCGATCCGATCTGGGGCAAAAAGCTCGGTGTGCAACTAGATACGTTGCTCGTGAGCCAGCCGGCCAGCGGCGAGGAAGCGATGCAGATCACCGAGATGCTCATCAAGTCGAATGCCGTCGACATCATCGTCATCGACTCCGTCGCGGCCTTGGTGCCACGTGCGGAACTCGAAGGCGAGATCGGCGACTCGCACATGGGCCTTCAAGCACGACTTATGAGCCAGTCGATGCGTAAGCTGACGGGCGTCATTGCCAAGAGCAAAACGGTTGTCGTTTTCATCAATCAGATCCGTGAAAAAATTGGGGTGATGTTCGGCTCCCCCGAAACGACGCCCGGCGGTCGCGCTCTGAAGTTCTATTGCTCTTGCCGAATTGACGTTCGCCGCATCGGCCAACTCAAAGATGGTGAAGAGATCGTCGGCCAGCGCGTTCGCACCAAGGTAGTCAAGAACAAAATCGCGCCACCCTTCAAGGTGGCCGAATTTGACATGATGCACTCGGGCGGCATCAGCTACGAGGGCGACATCCTCGACCTAGGCGTCCTCGCCAAGGTGATCCAGCGCAGCGGCGCCTGGTTCAAGTATGGTGAAGTCTATCTAGGGCAGGGCAAGGAAAAGGCCCGGCAATTCTTGGTCGATAACCCGGAGACTACCAAGGAATTGGCGGAGAAAATTATGGCCAATGGCGCCGAATTGCCGCTCGCCGATGGCGGCGGTGAATAGGTGCGGAGTTGAACTGGCGCGGCGGTGAATTGATAGGGTAGTTGAGGTCTATCGCGACCTGTCCGGTTGAATTTAGATGGAAGACCTCCAAGAGTCGGGGCGGGGCGTCTCGTTGATCGAGCGCCTCGCCCGATTCTGTTATGATCTTGAACATGTCACCGGAACAAGCGATAAGAGAATTTCTAAGGGTTTGTGCGAGGAGATACTCGCTTTCCTTGTTTTTCATTTGGGTTTTGGGACTGTTTGGCTTCCCTAGGTGTGGTTTCGCATTTCAGCAACCGGAAGCGGTGGTCGTCTACAAACTGAGGTCAGAAGAGGCTGCGAAGCAGCTCTCGGCGAAAGTGGCGACGAAGTTTTCGGAGCCGCGCCTCAGTGATCTTGTCGCAGCGGAGAGATTCATGTCCGCGCCTTTGCGCGGCGACATCCTGCTCACCACCTATGACTGCGTTCATCCGTTCGCGGAAAATCAG
>JBKJSI010000022.1:0-3578 GCA_046595915.1 Pirellulaceae bacterium | reverse complement strand
GTCATCGAATCGGGCGCCGCCGTCGATGGCCCCACCGCGACAATCAAGCTCCACCACAACGTTGGCGGCCTCCCCGCCGAACTCGGCTTCGAGCTCGTCGAGCCGCTCCGCGACCTCTTCAAAGACGAAGTCCGCCGCCTCGGCATCGAACTCGGCCTCCCCGAAGACCTCGTCTGGCGCCACCCCTTCCCCGGCCCCGGCCTCGCCGTCCGCTGCCTCGGCGAAATTACGAAGGTTCGCCTCGACATCCTCCGCGAAGCCGATCACATCGTCATCGAAGAAATCAAGAAGGCCGACCTCTACCGCAAAACCTCCCAAGCCTTCGCCGTGCTATTGCCCGTCCAAAGCGTCGGCGTCATGGGCGACGCCCGCACGTACGAAGACACGGTCGCGGTCCGCTGCGTCAACACCGACGACTTCATGACCGCCGACTGGTCGCATTTGCCGTACGAACTGCTCGCCCGCATCTCAACGCGGATCATCAACGAGGTAAAAGGCGTGAATCGGGTTTGTTATGACATCAGCAGCAAACCGCCGGCGACGATTGAGTGGGAGTAGGCGACAAGAAAATTTGGATGTTGCTTTTGTTGCTTTCGCGCTCACGGGGTCGGTTTTAGTTGGTTTTCGGGCTGGTTTCCCTGCTTTCCCTCTCTCGAGGTTGGTTTCCTTTGGTTTCCCTCCGAGGGAAAGCACCTTGGACTGAAAGTTGGTGGCGACGGTGGCGGGCTCTCGTGGTCGGTGGCGGAAAACGGGCGCAATTGCAGGTGGTAATGAATTGCGATATTCCGTCAGGTGCTAAATGTCACTTTTTCGTAACAAATCCTCACCAGGGCGACGGACACACAAGACCACAATGAGCTGCTCTCGAATCAGAAAGACAATTCTGTACTTTTTCCCGAATTGAGTGTGAAAATAACACTCGCGAATTTCTTGCGACAATCGGGCCGCCTCGATCGCGAGGCCGTAATGCAATGGATTGCTAAGAATTTTGTACAAGGCTTCTTCGTAGGCGACAAACCAGTTTTTGGCGCCTTGCACCGAACGAGTCGATAGCCAATCAAATATCTTCGTGACATCCGCCTCAGCGCGAGGCGTGATTTCGAATTGATATGGCGTATTCGTCATCCGATGTTGTGCTTTACTCGAAACTCACGGCAGAACTCTTCGACAGGTCGAGTCGGCACTCCATTATCCAGATCGCGAATGGCGGCTGAAATTGCTTCTAAATCAGACTCCTCTTCTTGTTGAGGCAAATTCACAAGTCGCCATTCGTCGAAGAGTTCATCAATATTCGACTCCGACTCTCCAGCGGAAAGTCGGCCCAACACGAAAGTTCGAAAAGACTCGACTTGTTCCATAATGGGTGACACGGTATCCAACTCCTTAAATTTGTATCTGCTTAATTATAGGTCACACTGTTTCGGCGATGCAAACGGATGCCCAGCTTCGTGATGTAAGGCAAATATTAGCTAAAACAACCACCGCTGCCCCTCCGCCGATGCTGGCGGCCGAAACTGTGAACTATCGAGTGGAACTCGTTCCTGGTTCAGCCCCAGCTTTTTGCAGAAGGCTTTGAATGTCACTTTGAACGATTCCGCGTAGGCGCCGGTCCCTTTCATGCGTTCGCCGAAGTCAGATTTGTATAGTCCTCCGTCGCGGGAATCACGGATGAGGGCTTCGACCTTTGCTTTCGCCAACGGGCGATGGACGCTGAGCCAATCGACGAACATCGGAGCAACCGCGTGGGGCAGCCGTAGATAAACATATCCGGCTCTTTTCGCGCCCGCTTCTTTCGCCGCCGCTAGAATCTCGGGCGCTTCATGGTCATTTAGTCCTGGAATAATTGGCGCGGTCATCACCCCCACAGGGATGTCACGCCTGGCCAAGGTTTCAATCGCGCGTAATCTGGCCTGGGGGCGCGATGTGCGCGGTTCCAGCTTGCCGATCAAATCGGCATCCAGGGAGGTAATGCTGAGGTTGACGGTGACTAAGCGGCGCGAAGCGAGTTCCGCGAGAAGATCGATATCCCGCGTCACCAGGGCATTTTTGGTGATGATTCCAATCGGTTGCCGCGCTTCGAGCGCGACCTCGAGTAGCGAGCGCGTCAATTTCAGCTTTCGCTCAATCGGCTGATAACAATCGGTGACTCCCGAGATCATCACCATTTCCGCTTTCCAACCGGGCTTGCAGAGCGCTTCGCGAAAGAGCTTCGCGGCATCATGCTTGACCATGATCCGTGATTCAAAATCGATGCCCGCGCCCATGCCAAGGTATTCGTGCGTTGGGCGGGCGTAGCAGTAACTACAACCATGTTCGCACCCGCGATAGGGATTGATCCTGTGCTCGAATCCGACGTCCGGGCTGTCGTTATGACTCAGGATCGATTTCGATTGGTCCGCAAAAAACTGCGTCTGCGGCGCAGGCGCAATGAAATCTTCTTCATCAACTAGATGCTCCAAATCGGGCGTCTTCACAACGCTCTCAAATCGATTTGCCGGATCGCTAGCCGCCCCACGCCCGCGATGTACCGATTTGGGTAGATTTGCATTCATTACAGGCTCTTCGCATTTCGCCACTCGGCCAGCTTCTCATGCACGTCCACCGGCTGAACATTCGCTGGCGGCCCCCAAACGACGCTGTACATTTCGCGACGGACAAAAGCGTTGAGTTCCTCCAGCGCGCGGCGGGCCTCGATTTCCTTTTTTTGAGCCATTGCGGCGGCGAGTCGTTTGGCGAACTCCGCTCTCAACGCCAATCCGGGCGGCAAGACGGCGATTTGCTCTCGCTTGAGTTTTTGCGATAACCAATCTTCCGACCAAGCTTCGTCAGGCAGCGGCTGGCCATAAGCGAGGCCTTCAAAATCGCCTTGCGCCTGCGAATCGCGGATGCGCTTGTCGGCGAGATCTTCCCACCTCTTAACGGATTGATGGGGAATGGGATCAGAGTCGGTTGGCATGCGTTTGGCTCCGTCATGGCGCTCCCGCGAGAAAGACGCTTCTCGCGGTTCAATTATAGCCATGTGGACAGGCGCACACTACTCCTTTAGTTGGGTTTTAGCGAGCAGCGGGCTTTTGTTTCTCGCGGAAATCTGGGCCTTTTTGCAGTGTTTCTGCGAACTGAATATTTACCGCGGGAATGAGCATCGGCACGCGGCGCTGATAGTCGACATAGTCGGGGTGGTATTTCACGAGATCGCGTTCTTCGAATTGGATGGCGATCAGGATGTAAGCGGTCATACCAAGGGCAAAAAGCATGTGTGCCGCGCCCATGTGAGGCGTGAACCAAAAAGCCATGAGCCAGCCAATGTAAAGCGGATGCCGTACAAAGTTATAAGGCCCCGGCGTAACGAATTTTAATTGCGTGTAGGGTTTGCCACAGAAGTGGAGCCAGACTTGCCGTAGGCCGAACAGGTCGAAATGATTGATTAGCAGCGTCGTCACGAAGACCGTGAGCCAGCCAATGCCGAAGAGTGTCCAGATTGCGCCTTGCAGCACAGGATTCTCGATCGACCAGACCAACATGCCCATGGGTCGCCATTGCCTGAACAAAAGCAACATCACGAGGTTCGTCGCTAGAAC
>JBKJSI010000713.1:0-4642 GCA_046595915.1 Pirellulaceae bacterium | reverse complement strand
ACCTCAAGGCGATCGCGATCTATCGCGACGGCTCGAAGCAGAGCCAGCCGCTCAACACCAAGAGCGAAGGGGACAAGGAGAAGGACGAGAAGGCAGCGATCGCGGTCGCCGCCGTTGGCAAGCCCCGTCGCGAGCGTCTGCCCGATACGCGGCAATCGCTCACGCACAAGTTCAACATCGCGGGCCATGAAGGCTACATCAACGTCGGCCTCTACCCCGATGGCCGCCCCGGCGAGCTCTTCATCACGATGGCGAAGGAAGGCAGCACGATCGGCGGCTTGATGGACGCCTTCGGAACGGCGATCTCAATCAACCTCCAATATGGCGTGCCGCTCGACGTGCTCGTGCAAAAGTTCTCGCACGCCCGCTTCGAGCCGATGGGCCACACGACCAATCCCGATATCCGCATCGCCAAGAGCGTGGTCGATTACATCTTCCGCTGGCTCGGCATCACCTTCCTCGAAGGCTATCGCGAACAAAATCGCGGCAGCTACGGCGGCGACAAGAGCCCGATCGGCTTGCAAGGAGATGAGGAAACAGAGCGATCGCCCGGCGCCAAGATGGCGTCCGGGCCTGCCCCCCGGAATGGAACCCAAAAAGCCGGAGCTGTTCAAACAACCTCCGCAAATGGTTCCACGAGCGGCCATCACCCCGTCGGAACGAACGGCTCCGCCAATGGTTCGAGCAATGGAAATGGCTCTAATGGCCACGGCTCCAATGGCAACGGCAATGGCTCTAATGGCAAGGGTTCACCAATCACCGCCACGGTGAAAGGTCTATCGCCCGGCATCGCCGAACGAGCGATGGCCACGATCGAAAGCGACCTGCCGCTGCTGAATGACCGCAGCGTCCAATTCGCCCGCTTCCAATCGGATGCCCCGAGCTGCGACGTCTGCGGTGCGATCACGGTGCGGAGTGGGAATTGTTATTTGTGCTACATCTGCGGAACTTCGAAGGGTTGCTCGTAAGGAAAGTTGCTCAATGGGCAAGTTGTAACCACCGTAATCAGCTTGAGGGAGGCCGAAGCATTTGGCCTCCCTCAAGCTTTTTTCGTAGACAAAGGAAATTGCAGCGCGAAGAATGCAGCGAGACCGTCGCTACATTACTTGGGAGATTCTCGCTAACCCCGCGATGCATCGTTCATTTACATCTGGAGTCGACTATGTGGGGTCCGATCGCTGGTGCAATTACCGGCGGACTCGCAAGTTTGCTAATCAATCTGATTTTTAGTATTGCGATGCCGCGCATCCGTCGGTGGAATTTAACTCGCTCAATTGGAATTTACCCTGAGAAAACTCATGGCTTCCATACCCGACTGCGTGTGTTCAATGGAGGCTATTGGACTCTTGGCAATGCCGTTTGCTACATCAGCATAGATGCGACCGAAGAAGATGTCATACCTCCTCCGCCGAACGAGAAGGCTTTCGTCACACCGGACCATTTCGTGCCTCTGGAAGAGATGCAAGTGTGCTGGTCCGTCTGGTATCCGACTATCAATCCGATGAAAGTTGATATATATGCGAAGGAGCGCCAGCCCCTATCGCCATGTGGATTCAATGACGAATTCATCATGATTCCATCCGAACACGGCGGAGTAATTCAAGAAAATCATTCGCGAATCGCTCGGGTGTTCTTGCGAAGAAAGCGCTATTCGGCAGTTCTAAAAATCGTTACCGCAGATACAGACGCTCGCTACTTCCAACTTATTATCGACCCTGAAAACAAAGCAATGCCGCTAACGATTACTGGAATAAATTGCACATCAACATAGCAGCCGCATGGTAATCCGAACACGTTGATCTGACCAGCTCTGAAATTAAGCTAACTTCTCCACAGCCTGCCCCCAGGCGCGCGTCAGATTCAGTCATTTCTCACATGCCACGGTGGCTATAACATTGCCATTTCCGTCGAAAACGTAAATGTTCACTGGCTCGATGCCTATTCTCACAGCAACGTGCTTGCCATCAGGCGAGGGCCGAAATTCTCTTGGAAGTCCGGCGACGTTCTTATTCGACATAAGTACCTTTTGCCTGCCTTTTTTGGAATCTTGCAGTTCGAGGCGCCAATCGCCGTTTTCGCCGCTAAATTCGCAAATCTGGTATCCCGTGCTTGGAAAAAAATGCCGCTCGCGTAACGCTTTAGTATCCCCGACAATTTCCGGGAGTACTGGCGAGAGGGCAATTAGCGTCGCCTCCGATGAATCGGTATCAAATTCAAGCAAGCCGCTGACAAGTTTTGTGCCACGCCATTCCCATCCCGTAACGATGCCATGCGAATCAGAGGCATTTTTTTTGTAATGCTCCTCAATGTTTATGTAGAGCTCCTCAAAGTTTTTGAATTCGCTTCTCCATCCATCCCATGTCACGAAAAAGATCTTCGGTGCTGTCTGAGGAGCACGTTTTTTTTCTGCGGGGAAACTAATCGCTACGAATCCTTTTCCGTCAGGTCGAATTGCTGGGCAGTCGTGGAGAACAAATTGCGCGGGCTCAACGCCATCGAGACCCGTCCAGTTGTCGCCATCACAATCGTAAATCGCGTCTTTAGTTAGTATTTTGGAGTATGGGCCAGACCAGTCGAGTCCCGCCTCTGAGAGGTCTGTTTTTGTTTCCGAAAAGCTAGATGTGTGCTTGACCTGGACAACATGTGGTTTTGATACCTTAAGAAGAGTCCCCTTAAGGTCATAAATCTGAATTTGCGTTGTGTCGATCACCAAGTTGGAACCTTGCGTGTACTTTCTTTCACGCCTAGCGACCGCGAGTTTAGTTCCGTCGGATCGCATTGCGGGCATTGGAGTGTTCGTGCCTGTATTCGCAACGACAATTCGCTTCGCGATTCTTGTAAGGTCGAAATGGACAAGGCGAGAGCCGCTCTTGTCGGTGAAGATGATGCCGCTTGAGTCCGGAAGCCATTGCAACTTTTCGGGAATGCAGCCCGTGAACACTAGCACTAGCAAGAAGATCGCAAGAAAAATGCGACGATTATATGCCAACATCCGCATGCCACCTTCTTTACGCGATAAGACAACGCATCGACCCAATTCAGGTCAAGTATAATCTAGGCTTCGGGAGATTTGGGTAGTACCCGCATTCGCCGGCAGGGTGGCTGGGGTCTGGTTGCGCTAACCAACTCAGCCTTCAAACAAAACTTGCCCGCAACCTGCCCCCAGCAGCCATTTGAAGCAATTTGTTGACTTTGAATATCGCACTCCCTTACAATACGGGCATGCTCAATTAGGGCTGAAAGGAAGGTGTTCCTTGAAAGCAATTTTGAGTTGAGTGGGGCAACCGCCATGCCTACCGCGAGTCGGGCCAATGTGATTGCCACTTGGACGCCGCTCGCACAACGCGGTTAAGCGTCGGGGATAATGCACTCGCATCCGCCCCCGAAGCAGATTGGCACTGCTGCGGCAGGGTGGCTGGGGTCAAGTTGCGCTAACCACCCCAGCCTTGCAACAAAACTTGCCCGCAACCTGCCCCCAGCTGGCAGTTCACAAAGACTCGCCCCCAGAATGCCTCAAGTTTTCTCCACCCATTCCGCAGGGATCGGATCCAGCGCAACTGGGGTGGCCTCCCCTTTGATATACCAAGCCGCGCCGGGGTGGCTGGGATCAGGTTGCGCTAGCCACCTCAGCCTTGAAACAAAACTCGCCAACCTGCTCCCAGCAGCAGTGCGCGCCACGGATGATTGTGGCCTGGCGATCTAAGAAACACTCACTTGGAATCCTTCGCTCCAAGCGCCCTTTTGGCTTTCAAGAGTCGAATCTCGGCATCACAACGATGGTACTTGGCTAGATTAAGCTGTTGCTCATCCTCTGAATCTAGAAGAAACTTCTGGTCAATAACTCCTTCAATCAACTTCGCCACAGAAACGTAATTGGTGAGTAGGATGATGCGATCTTTGGGATCATCATATAACTCGAGCCCCGATTCGACGATGCGATTGCCTGCACTGAAAACAAGGTCCAGGGGCGCCAAGTCATTTTCGTACATTAGGCGAACGACTCGCAACTCGGCAACCGCCGCATTGAATCGTTCTTTGAAAAGTCGTCGCAATTCGTCATCCTTCGCATCGATGGTGACGGGTTTCATTTCGAGCAGCGGCTTGGACTGTTCTTCTAACTCATTCAACTTCTTTTCTTTTTCCTGCATTTGTCTCTTTAAGAGCGTCTGGGTGGGATCTTGCGCAGCTGCGAGAATGCTCATTTGAAAAACTAGTGCGAAGATGCAAAGCTGCGTTCTTGGGGCAAGAAACATTGGATGGCTCCGAGGGAATGGACTTCGAATCGCGCGAAAACCTTTCGGCCTCCATTAGCTAAGGTTCGTGCTGGTGAAACAACTCCCCTTACATATTGGCATCTACGTAAAGAAAGGCCCCGGCGCCGGGTGCCACTGCTGGTTTTACCCAGCAGTGCGGAAGTGCGAGAGGACTCATGCCCCTCCAACAACGAATGGCCCTCATGTCCGCCGCAATCTGGACCATGCTCCGAAATTAACTCAAATTCAGCATCCACCCGACCTTTCCCCCTCTGCGTAAAAAGTATTGATACAGTGTTGTCAAATGGACTGCGCCCGCAGTTGGTGGCAGTTGGTGGCAATGAGGAGTGGCGGTTGCTGGCCAAATGCGGGCGCAGTCCATTTGACAA
>JBKJSI010000650.1:0-17816 GCA_046595915.1 Pirellulaceae bacterium | reverse complement strand
TACATGGGGACTAGGGCGGGTCCGCGGCATTTCCGATGAGTTCCACGAACTCGGCTTCGGTGAGAATCTTCACCCCCAGCAATTGAGCTTTCTCTAGCTTGCTCCCCGCCTCCTCGCCTGCCACGACAAAGTCGGTCTTTTTCGAAACGCTTCCGCTCGCTTTGCCGCCCAGCTTCACGATCAGTTCTTGGATGGTGTTGCGGTCGAAGTTTTGTAGTGATCCCGTTACCACGACTGTTTTCCCGACGAGCGGCCCTTCGGTCGGCTTTGCAGCGACTTCTTCCGTCGTCTTCACGCCGAGCTCGATCAGGTCCGCCAGCAGTTTTTCATTTTGCGGATCGTGCAGGTAGTCGAATACACTCTGAGCGGTAATTTCACCGACCTCATCGGTGGCGGCCAGTTCTTCTACGGTTGCCGACTGTAGCGCCGCGAGACTCGCAAAACGCTGAGCGAGGACTTTCGAACCTCCCACCCCGATATGGCGAATCGAGAGCGCGTTGAGAAGCTTTGCGAGTCCACGGCTCTTGCTCGCCTCGACGCCTTGCACGAGGTTCTCCGCCGACTTCTTGCCCATGCGTTCCAGGGCGGTCACTTGCTCGACCGTCAGCCGATAAAGATCGGCGACATTCTTGACCATCCCGCTCGCTACGAGCTGATCGACAAGCTTGTCTCCGAGGCCCTCGATGTCCATCGCGTTTCGTGTCGCGAAATAGCGCACCTTTTCGCGCACTTGCGCCGGGCACTCCACATTGGGGCAGCGAATGAAAACACCGCCTTCATCTTTCTTCGCAGGCGTACCGCATTCGGGACACTTTTCTGGATAAACGAACTTCGGCAGGTCTGTCTTTCGCTCGTGAAGCTCGACACGAACGATATGCGGAATGACCTTGCCTGCTTTTTCGACGACCACGACGTCGCCGACGCGAATGTCTTTTCGCTCAATCTCATCGGCGTTATGCAAACTTGCCCGGCTCACCGTCGTGCCGGCGAGTTCCACGGGCTCGAGTTCCGCGATGGGGGTGATTGCGCCGGTCTTGCCGACCTGTACGCGAATTTCATTGAGCCGCGTCGTCGCTTCGTATTTTTCGATCTTGTATGCGACCACCCAACGCGGCGATTTTGAGCGAGCGCCGAGCTGCTGACGCTGATCGTAGCGATTGACCTTGAGCACGAGCCCGTCGACTTCGAACTCCAATTCATGCAAGCCTTCGACCTGCTGGTCGCAAAACTCAATCGCGTCATCGAGCGATTCGAAGCCTTTTACGCTTGGTGTCGCTGGGATGCCATATTCCCGAATCTCGTCCAAAAACTCCAAATGGGTCTTGGCTTTCAGGCCCTCCGACGCCCCGACGCCATGCGCGAAGAATCGCAACTTGCGCGATGCGGCGATTCGCGGGTCGAGCAACCGAATTGCGCCGGCGCATAGGTTTCGCGTGTTCTTATAAATCTGCCCGCCCTTCGCCTGCTGCTCCTGGTTGAGAACAACGAGGTCGTGGTTCGTCATGTAGACCTCGCCACGCACTTCCAAAAGCGGCGGAGGGTTTCCCAGGAGCTTTAGCGGGACATCGCCGATCGTTCGCACGTTGTGCGTGATGTCGTCGCCGACGACGCCATTGCCGCGAGTCGCGCCCTGTACCAAGAGGCCGTTTTCATAACGCAGCGACACCGCTACCCCGTCGATCTTGTACTCAACGACCCAAGTGACCGGCTCGCCATCAAGCAGTTTATTCGTCCGCGCCGCAAATTCGCGTAACTCCTCGACGGAGTAGGTATTGTCGATCGAGAGCATCGGCTGCGCATGCGTCACCGACTGAAGTTCACTGACGGGCGCATCACCCACCCGCTGAGTCGGACTATCCGCCGTCACCAGCTCCGGGTGCTTCTCCTCCAACTCCGTCAGCCGCTTCAGCAGCTTGTCATATTCCAAATCCGAAACAACGGGCGCGGCTTCGATGTAGTACAGCCGATCATGTTTTCGAATCTCTTCCCTCAGTCGCTGAACTTCATTTTGCGGCGCCGCCATTGGGTGCCACTGCTGGCTTGTCCAGCAGTGCCTTCGAGGTTGAGTTCTTATAGGTGCTTGCGGCTCTATTTCTTGGCGTCTATTTCATAACTTCAACACCGCACTCCGGCGCCATCGTCACCGGCTGATTCATCGAGGAATTGGGAACGAGGCAAAGGAACTTTAGCGGCGTGCCTCCCAGATTCCGAAACTGATGGACTTCATTGGGCGCCACATAAACCACATCCCCCTTTTTCAGCGGATGCGCCTTGTCGCCTTCAAAAATCTCCCCCTCCCCCTCAAGCACAAACACTTCATGCTCATAGGGATGAAAATGCCGCGGAGTATGCCCGCCCGCGGCCACTTCAAACTGCCGCATCGCAAAATTCGGCGCCGAATCGGCCGAGCCAATGAGCCACCGCACCTGGCAGCCCTCGGAGCCTTCCATGGTGACGGGCTTCTTTTCAATCGATTCGTAGTTTTGAACTTTCATGGAGCCGACATTTCCTTGACTATAGGTCAGAAATTGTAGTTGGTTACGTAGCTTCCTTAGTTGTTCCACCGGAATTCGCGTCCAGAACATGAATTCCAGGTACCCGCGCAAAGTCCTTTACATTGGTCGTCAGCACTGCAAATTGAAAATGCCTAGCTGTGGCGGCAATCCATAGGTCGTGCGTTCCTACTGGCGTTCCTCTGATTAGAAGTTCTGCTACAAGTTGGGCGTGGAGTCGAGCAATCGCCAGATCGACATTCACGACTTGGTAGTTTTGGATGACGTATTCAAAGTAAGCCAATCGCTCTTGTCGTCTTTGTTCATTACTCGCCCTCCAGGCGCCAACCGCCAACTCGGATAGAGCCACGACGCTCACATAAGCCGCTCCGTAACTGTCCCAAGCTGCAAAATCAATGGCCTTGGGGTCTTGCTCGCACTCGATCAGAACGCCTGTATCAATCAGGACTCCCATGGATCGGTCTCTGGCGGCAATTGCTCCAATGCTTCGCGAATATCTTTGAGATACTCCCCGGCATCCCCCGGCGCAAGTCGAGGCGCTTTTGCCATCACGGCGTTCAGGTCGCGCATCAAAACGGGCTTCTTAATTGGGTTGATTATCGCAATCGCTTTAGAATCTTGAACCAATTCCACGCTAACTTGGTCCTTCACAACGTGCCGAACGATGGTATTCCAATCGAAGGAGGGTGAACTAATGTCGTGACTTTCCATTTGCCTGCTCCTCCAACATCGATGAATTGGGCTTCCAATTCTACGTCAGCCGCCGTCAATCTCCAAATCCCGGCGGCTTGCAGTCCGCCGGGATTTTCATAGACCGCAAATTATTCCAGCGTAAATGCTGGCAATTTCACAATCTCGCCGCCCTTGAGCGCCGATTGGTGAGCGCAAATGCCCACGCAAGTCCAGTTCGCCGCCGTCGTCGCGTTGGGCTGCGGATCGCGGTTTTCCACCAACGCGCTGATCATCTCATTCACCATGTGCGGGTGCGAGCCACCATGGCCGCCGCCCTGAATGAAGGACAGATGCTCGGCGTCTTGAATCGACTTCGTAAACTTGCGAATCGGCTCCGGCAACAAGTGCGCAAAATCGGGCACTTCGACGCGAGATGGAATCTCGTGCTCAGGCTTTTTCGCCGTATGAATCACATGCGGCTCATTTTCGACAAGCGTCCATTCAAAGCTCTTCTTCGTGCCATAAACATCAAAGCTCTCGCGATATTGACGAGCCACGTCATACAAGAACCGCCAGATGTGCGCGGTCACATCGGAATCCTTGACCTTGATATGGCAAGTCTCGACCGCAAACTTGTTGCCCGACTTCTTGGCGATATCTTCACGCACCGCGCCTGAGCCAAAGCAGCTCACATACTCGGCTCGCCCGTCGAGCAGTCCCAAGCAGGGGCTTACGACGTGTGTCGCGTAGTGCATCGGGATCATTTTCTCCCAGTAATCTGGCCAGCCATCCATATCTTGCGGGTGCGAAGCGGCGAGATGCTGAATTTTCCCGAGCTCACCCTTCTTGTACATCTCTTTAATAAAGAGGTACTCGCGGGCGTAAACGACCGTCTCGGCCATCATGTACTTCAGCCCGGTCTTCTTGACGAGTTCGCAAATCTGTTGGCACTCTTCAATCGTCGTTGCCATCGGCACGGTACACATCACGTGCTTGCCCGCCTTGAGCGCCGCCATCGACATTGGCGCGTGATCGGGAATCGGCGAGTTGATATGCACAAAATCGACATTGGGATCTTTGAGCACATCATCGTAGCTCGTATACCGCTTGTCGATTTTGAAGTTGTCGCCAACCTTGTTCATCTTTTCGACATTGCGCTGGCAAATCGCATAGACATTCGCCTGCGGGTGCGCCTGATAAATCGGAATAAACTCGGCGCCAAAACCGAGGCCAACCATGGCGACATTCAGTGGTTTGCTCATGACTCTTTAGTGGGGAGAGGAGGAACGAAGTAGCCCAATTCAGAGGCCAATAATCGTAAGCAAAACGCCAGCGCCGCGAAAGCGTCTTCCACAGCCGTTATTTCCCCGCAATCTCTACCGTTCCCGACAAAACCCGCGTTAACCCCGCAGTCGTTCGCACTAGCAGCGCCCCGTCATAATCGATCCCTTCGCACATGCCCTCTGTCGCCGTCAGGCCTTGCCGTATCGCCACCTGCTTCCACTGCAAGTAAGACCTCGACCCCGCCTCATGAGCAAAATCCACTTCATCCTTCGCCACCAGCGGCAAGATCGCCAAGACTTCCTTTACGGCGTCAACTAGCAACGAATGGGCATTGCACTCGGCCCCCATTTCCATCAGCAGCGACGTCGCGCGTTCTCGCACCTCACGAGGCGCTCCCTCAAACCGCTGATTCACATTGAGCCCAATCCCAATGACCAGCTTCGAGCCCAAGTGCTCCATCAAAATCCCTCCCAGTTTCCGGCCGCCCACATAAACATCATTCGGCCACTTCAGTTGCATTGGAAGGCCCCAAGGCGACCGCTCCAATAGCTGACAAATCGCTAAGCCCACTCCCATCGAAAGCCGGGGCCAAAAAGACTGGGCCAGCCCAAACTCACCTGCATCGACAACGAGCGAAAACGTCAGTGATCCTTCCTCCGACCACCAGCGATTGTCCCCTCGCCCGCGACCTGCCGTTTGAGTTCCCGCCAAAATGAGCCAAGGCGTCTCGACAACGTTTCGCGAAAGCTCGTCGAGAGCGTAGGAGTTCGACGAAGCGATTTCCCTCAAATACGTACAGGTTTCGACGCCCGAATTGCTCAACAATTCCAGCGACAAATCGGCAGGCAATGGATCGCTTTTCAAATCAATCATCACTTGAGACTCATGGGTCGATTCGAAGTGCTGCGCTGAACACACATTCTTAAGTTTTAAGCTTACTTCGTCCAAGCACATCTACGGAGAGCACTCACTTCCAGCCCAGCCGTTGCTGAAGGTCCGGACCTGCTACCTTTCGCCCCAACTTGACTCGCCCGATTCTGGCAGCATGATGGCGGAGTGAAAACTCTCCCATTCATGCCGGGCGTTGGCCCACTGAGGCGTTCATGCGACTTTCCTTGTTGCTTACTTGTTCATTTCTTGTTTCGCCGGCGCTGCTTCCGGCTCAAGACCTGCCAAAAAGCGTTACCGAAGCAGACCGCTCCAAGATAGTGACGATCAACGACGTGGTTTGCGGGAAAATGGGTGACGTGGAATGCAAATTAGATCTGGCCCTTCCGGAGAAAAGAGATAAGAAGGCGCCATGCATCGTGGTCATTCATGGCGGCGCATGGCGCGGCGGAAATAAGTCCGGCCATGCAGCCCAAATCAAGCGCTTCGCGGAACTCGGATACGTTTCTGCCTCACTCCAATATCGTTTTTGCCCTAAACATATCTTTCCCGCACAGCTCGAAGATGTGAAGTGCGCAGTCCGATTCCTGCGCGCCAACGCCGATAAGTTGGGCATGGACCCCGAGCGAATCGGCGCAATCGGATTCTCCGCCGGCGCCCACTTGGCGATGTTGCTTGATACGGTCGATGAAGAATCCGATATGGAGGGCTCCGGCGGCAATACAAATCAGCCAAGCAAGGTGCAAGTCGCCGTTTCCTTCGTTGGGCCAACGGCACTTGATGGCGACGATTTCCCGGTTGTCAGCCAAGGGCTGCTCAAGGATTTCATCGGCGGCTCGCCAAAAGAGAAAGCGGAGCTAACAAAAAAAGCATCACCGATCTTCCATCTTTCGAAGGATGATGGGCCGATCCTGATGATTCATGGAACGAAAGATGAACTTGTGCCGCAAACTCAGGTTTACCGGATGGTCGACGCGATGGGCGTCATCGGGGTGAAAGGCCGCGCGGAAGTATTGCCAGGGTTAGGACATGGGCTCAGTCCCGCAGAAGCTACCCGAGGCATGCTGGAAGCGGAGAAGTTTTTCGCAGAAGTTTTGAAGCCCTAGCACTAGCACTGCTGCCGTTTTGCTCAGCTCGCTGTTGACGGCGAAAACAGAAATCGAATAGACCTCCCACGGATGCGCATTAGCGTGGGAGAACTTGTCGTGACTCGATTCGCTTTATTGGGACTTTTCTTAGCGACTTTCGCTACGGGCTGCGCTTCAAGCCTTTCCAATTTCGAGCATAACCTGGTGTTTCAGGGGCGCCCCTTTCCCAGCGGCGATTGGAAAGCCGATCCTGAGCTGTTCGAGGATGTTCACTTCGTCGCCAAAGATGGCGTGAAGCTCCATGGCTGGTACAGCGAGCACCAATCGCCTCGCGCGCTGATTGTGATGAATCACGGCAATGCTGGGAACGTCGCGGGCAGGCGCTATTTGCTTCCCTATTTTCGCGACGAACTCGGCTGCTCGGTGCTCCTTTATGACTATCGCGGCTATGGCAAGAGCGAAGGGAATTCGACTGAAGAAGGCGTTCTGCTTGATGGACGGGCCGCACGCGATTGGCTTGCCGACCGAAATGAGGTCGACGCAGATCAAATCACCCTTGTCGGTGGCTCACTTGGCGGTTCCATCGCGGTCGATATTGCGGCAAAAGAGGGCGCGCGAGGACTCGTGTTCGTAAGCACATTCAGTTCGATCCCCGATGTCGCGCAAAGTCATGTCTGGTGGGCGCCAATTCGTGGACTGATGACGGTTTCGCTTCACTCTGAAGCGAAGATCGCCAACTATCATGGGCCGTTGTTGCAAACCCATGGCGACGCAGATCGCGTGGTGGCATACACGCTCGGCAAAAAACTATTTGAAGCCGCTAATGAGCCAAAGCGATTCGTCACCACGCCCGGCGGCGGCCATAGCGATGCCCCAACGGAAGAATTCACAACCGCGCTTGATCAATTTCTTGACGAGCTGCCGCCGCTACAAAAGCGGGCGGCAAAACGAGACTTCAATGTCAACCTAACGAATTACGGGCGTCGCGGTTCCTAATACCTGCGCCACCGCCAAGTCGTTTCCAAACACTTTTTGATTGTTAAAGGTCCAAACGACTTTCTTCTCTTTGGTGATTTCAATCAGCTGCGGATTCTCAGCGTTGGCGTGACAGTTGCCAATGATGATGTTGCCGTTGGGTAGTGCTTGTAGTGTCGTTACCCAAGCGAGCGTGACGCCCGGAAGTTCCTTTTGATCGAGCTTCCAGACAATCTTGCCTTGAGAATCAACTTCGACAACGCGGTGATTGTTGCCGCCCGCAATCAGCGTGTTGCCATTGGTTAACCTAATCGCGCCGAAAACTGCATTGCCGTAGGCTTCAGGTCCATGTCCGCCAGCTGGCTTTTGGCCCATGAGATCGATGTTGTAATTCCACACGACCTTTCCCGCGGCGTCATACTCGCGAACGCAGCCGTCACCTTCGTGGCACACCAGGTAATGGCCATTCTTGAGCTTGCGGACCATTCGGGTGTCGCGATGAGCATCAGGATGCTCGACGGTGAGCGGGATCTGCTTGACGATTTTTCCCTTGGCGTCGACTTCGATAATGCGCCGATTGCCACTCTCGGCGATCATCGTATTGCCATCGGCTAAACGTTCAAAAGCATGAACCTCGATTGGCCCCTTATATCCCTCGGCTGGCTTCGAGTCATATTGCCAGACGACCTTCTTATCACGCGTTACTTCGGTGATTTGAGTGGGCGATGTATGGAGCAGAAAATTGCCGCTGGGAAGCAAATGAATATCGTGCGAGCTGTGTCGACAGTCGTGCTCCCATTCGACATTGCCCTTCGCGTCGACAAGCGACACCTTGCCTTTGTCTTGGCCGAGCACTTTGTAATTCGCAGTGTCTTCTGCTGCGGCCGAATAAGCCAGGCAGAATACCGACGCCAAAGATGACGCAAGTAATCCAAAGTACGAACTTCGAGAGAGGCGTTTCATGATAAATTCCGGTTGACGAAATGGTTCGATATAAAAAAAGTGTGCCTGAAACCGCTGCGGCTTAGACTTGTCCCTTCGCGGGAACGACGAAAGGCTTGCGATCGACGCGTGTCAGCATCGCGTTCGCTTCCTCCAATTTGCCGCCCGTGGACGCAGTAAAGTTCTCTTCCTTCGGGTCGATGGTAAGAGTGAGTCCGACCCCGATTTTCGCTGTTTCGGGGTCGATTTGGTTCGCTTTCAAGTGTTCCAAGGTCCGCTCAAAGGTCGCTTTGACATCGTCGTTGGTCTTCACATCCTTTAGCGTCGCGACCGTCTCGTTCAAACCGACTTGGGCGCCAAGGCGATAAGAAATATTACCCAAATGACATAGCGCACTGCTGAGATGCCCTTCTTCGATATCAGCATTCAGCTTTGTCGGATCACCGGCGCGAACCGCGCCGAGAAAATTATCGAAGTGGTGTCGATCATCACCCCCCTTAAAGCTCTTGATCGGCGCACCTTTGTCGTCGAAGGCCGTACCTGAGTCGTACGAAGTCATCACCAAGTATCCCTTGGTGCATTCAATGATGATCCCGACGCCGACATCCTTGTACTTCGGAGTTTCCAAACCGCGCACTTCAAAGACGAGTGACTTATCACCGTAGTCATGCATCACAATTTGCGTATTCGCCGTTTCGCCAGCGTCTTCATATCCAAAACGCCCGCCGTAGCTTGTGACCGCATTGCTCACGCTGTTGACGCCTAGAGCCCAGCGGCAAAGGTCCATTTGATGAATGCCTTGATTCCCCAAATCGCCATTGCCAAAATCCCATTGCCAATGCCAATCGTAGTGAAATTTGGGGCGAGTCACTTTGCCCATCGGCGCGGGCCCGCACCAAAGGTCATAATTGACGTTGGCTGGCACGGGATAGTCACCCTTGGCGCCAATGGAGGGACGTCGCTTGTAACAAAGCCCTCGGGCGACTTTCACGTCGCCCAGATTTCCCGCATGCAAAAACTCCATCGCCTCGCGCATACCCGGATTCGAGCGCGACTGCGTTCCCGTTTGAACGACCTTGTTGTATTTGCGAGCCGCTTCGACGGCGCGGCGCCCCTCAGAAACGTGATGGCTGACAGGCTTCTCGCAGTACACATTTTTGCCAGCTTGCACCGCCCAAATCGCCGCGAGTGAATGCCAATGGTTCGGCGTCGCGATCGTGATCACATCGACCGCTTTGTCTTCCAAGACTTCACGGATGTCCTCCGTGACTTGCGGGCGAAAACCGCCTTGAAGTTCTGCGATCTGGCCCGCTCGCTGGGCGCCAATATTGCTATCGATATCGCAGACATGCACAATCTGAGTATTGCGGCCCGTTCCACTGTGCAGGCTCTTGATATGGTCGCCGCCGCGCCCGTTAACTCCCATCACGGCGACGCCAATCTTCTCATTTGGGCTTTTGGATTGTTCTTGTTGAGCGTACGCAACGGGAACGGCTTGGGCGGCCAGGGCAGCCGCTGTCGTGAGCATCGAGCGTTGGAGAAGTTCGCGCCGTGTTAATCGAGTCGTCATGAAAAGTCCTTCCGCAGCGGAGAGGTGGGAGAGAGAAGGCTGGAAGGGCCATGATAGGCGGCGGCGAGGTGAGTTGCCACTATGAAAAAGCTGCCGGAATGCACTAGCAGAGTGCCTATCGCGACCACGTCTTTGCCGCTTCCGGCAACGGATAGTCGACTACGGACTGCACGTTCCTTTCAACAATCTCTCGCAGTCGCTTCCAACCACGTGTCACAAGCGTAGATCGCTCTCGCACAAACTCTGCATCCAAGATGCGCTTGTCAAAATCGCCTCCAACGACGATGGGCGAGAAGAGGGGATCATCAATGTACTGTGCAAGCGCGGGATTGCAGCGAATATGTCGTTCGGTGACGGAGTGCAGCGTCTCCGGATCGACCCAGCCGAGGACATATCTCAAATAGAGATCACTATCGAGAATCTCTTCGACCTGCTTCCCGCAGATATCGCAGCGATATCCTTCCTCGCATTTGGCCATCGATATTTTTCGCACCGCGGAAGGGAAGACCACTGGATTCATCATTTCTCCGGCGGCTTGCCGACCGCCGGAGAAATATTCACATCCCCAAACCTACTTAAACATCTCAGAATTGCGATCGCCTTTGGAGAGTAAATACGCCATTAAATCGCGAATCTCATCCGCGTCGAACGTATTGAGGAGCCCCGCAGGCATGAGCGATGTTTTCGAAGGCGTAATGCTGTCGACCAAGTTCGCTTTCACCGGAATCATCTCATTCGGCGCGAGCAAATTGGGCAGCACATTCATGTCGCCCCCATTCTGGTTCACGATGCGGCCGGTGATGACGCGCCCATCCTTGAGTTCGAATTGCATCGCCTGGTACTGATCCGAAACCGTCTTATTCGGATCGGCGATCGATTCCAGAAGATCACGCTGACTAAAGCGACCAGCCAGCGCCGTCAAATCAGGTCCGCCGATGCCTCCCTCTTGATTGAAGCGGTGACAGTTCGCGCACTGGGCAAGCCCAAACACGCGTCGACCGCGATCAAAGTCGCGACCTTTGAGCTGGCCGTCAACCACGCCTACCAGTTCATCGAGTTTGTATTCCTTCACCAAATTACGAGGCGGGCCAACGGTCGCGATCGTCGTCGTCGGAACCGGATCCTTTAGCAAATCGCCAAGACCGGCAATTTCTTGCGGTGTCATTTCCGTCTTTGCGTCATTTCGCATCGTACGAAAGAAGCCCGCAAAACTATTGCCGCCGCGGAATCCGGCTGCCTTCTGAAACCAAGCAAAATATGCCTTGCGTTGGTCAAGTGTCCAACCGACCTTCACCGTTCGCAGCGCTGTCGCATAGTGAATCTGCTCGTCTTGTGTCGTCGCATCCGCCATGAGCGCAAGCGTCTTCGGAATCACGCCGGGCGCCTGAAGGTAAGCGAGAACTTGAACGAGCTCACGATTGAGGAACCAACTTTTCGCCGGATAAGCTGCGCTGAGTTTTTCAATAACGTGCTTTGCCGAATCGCCGGTGGGTCGCCCATGTCGGATGAAGATCACGCCAATGGTTCGCAGGGCGTCCAATTGTTGTTCTTCAGTCAATTGAGCATCACCGATGCTCGCGAGCATTCCTAATAGCTCTTCGGTCGGCGCTTTGGGCGCAGTGCGGGCGATCGCGAGCGTTGCCGCGATTTTAGTCGTGGGATTCGATTCCGTTAACACCTTGGGCAGATAAGTGCTTGGCGGCAAATGCTCCAACGCAACCCGTGCGGCGAAGCGAACCGATCGATCGCTGTGTGACAGACTCTCCCAGATGGTGTCGAGCGAAGCTGGATTTGGAGCCGCATGAAGTTTCTCTAGCTCGCGGCGCTGTTCTCGCTCCTTCGCAAACTCAGGAGATGCCGTGGCGGCAATCGGTTCAGTCGATTCAGCGCCGACATAGGAGACGCGATATAGGCCCGACTGAGTGCGTCGACCGCCCGTCGTGAAATAGAGCGCGCCATCAGGACCGATCACTGCGTCCGTTACTGGGAGCGGCTGGCCGGTGACAAACTTCTCGAGCGTACCCTTGTAAGTCGCGCCGTTGGGTTCCAAGTGAACGGCGTAAATGATGCCGTAACTCCAATCGAGAGCGAAGAGCGCCTTTTGGTACTTGGCGGGGAACTTGGCGCCATAGCCAAACGTGAGGCCGACAGGCGAACCGGGGCCGACATCCACAACCGGCGGGACCGTGTCCGGATAGTAAGTCGGAAATTTGCCAGAACCATTTCGCCATCCAAAATCGGCGCCGCTGGTGACATGGCAGATCCGCGTTGGGCGATACCAAGGCAACCCAATATCCCACTCCATATCCGAGTCATAGGAGAAAAGCTCTCCTTCATGATTGAAGGCAAGATCAAAAGCATTTCGCATTCCCATCGCGACTAGTTCAAACTTCGAGCCATCAAGATCGGTGCGTGCAACCCAACCCGCCGGCGCCATCACATGTGGATCATGACCGCCGCCATCGGGCATACGCGGAAGCAGTTGATCTTCACCCCACACCGCGACAGGCAAAGGAACCACCGGATCAGGAATCTTGGTGAAGTTGCCGGCGACGATGTAGATCGATTTCTTATCGGGTCCGAGCACGACGGCATGCGGCCCATGTTCGCCATTGCCCGAGAAGGGCTTGAGCAATCTCACTTCGTCAAATCGATCATCGCCATTGAGATCGCGAAGGCGATATAGACCACTCGCATATTTCCCCGCGCCATTAACAACCACATAAAGGGCATCACCGACATAAAGCAGCCCCTGAGCTTCGCCAATGCCAACAGGAATCGGCTCGACGAATGGCGGCTCACTTCCCCTCAGCGTCACGCGATAGAGCGATCCGTTTTGATCGGAAACAACAAGCCGGCCCTTGGGGTCAAAGGTCATGTTGACCCATGAACCTTGCCGAGCGCCAGACACGGAGTAGAGCCGCTCGACTTTATATCCAGGGAGCGTAACGATGGCTTCAGGCGGCGTGGCAACTTGAGGCGCAGCCAGAACCGGACTCAGGCTCGCGAAAAGGGCAAAAGCGAGAAAAACGGATCGCACGAGAAAATCCTTTGGGGAAGGAGGGAGCCAGCAGGAACGTGGCTCATTACTAGGTGGGCAAAGCGCAAAAGGCAGAATGCCGCGAGTTTAGATTGCGGCATAAAAAGGAGCAACGGACGTGCGCCAGCTTCGAGTCGACTGCCTACGAAAAGAAGATCGCATAAACAAGAAGGCCGAGTCCCATCGGAATGCACCAATAGGCGAACCACTGAAACTTGCCTCGCTCGAGAATGCCGATCAGGAGTTTCAGCGAAACAACTCCCACCACAAACGAAATCAGGACGCCAATCCCCAAATACAGGGGAGGCAAGCGCGTAACCACATCCGCGCTGCCGAGGATAATCGGTTCCGGCTTCAGCGATTTGACGGCGCCAAGCAGCGTGGCGCCAAAAATCACCGGAACTCCAAGCAAAAAGGAAAAGGAGGCGGCAGCTTGGGGCGAGAGCCCCAGCCGTAGACCGGTAGAAATGGTCATACCGCTACGGGATACGCCGGGAAGAATCGCAAGCGCCTGCGCACAGCCGATGAAAAAGGCTTCCAGCGGCTTGATCGTTAGATAATCGCGGTCCCCCTTCTTCGCGAAACCACCAAAGAGAAGGGCCGCCGCAGTAACCAAGAAACCTACGCCCGTCACGATTGGATTTAGCAGGATCAAATTCTCTAGTTCTTTGGGCAAGCCTTCTTTGATCCCGATTCCAATGATCCCCGCTGGAATGGAGCCAATGAAAAGCGGCCACAGCAGATGGCGGTGTTGACCAAGTAATAAGATCAATCGTTGGTAATAAACGACCACAATTGCCAACAGCGTTCCAAAATGAAGCACGACAAATAGGTCGTGTAGCTGAGGATCCTGCTCAAGCGGAACCCCCAGAAGGAGGGATGCCACTACTAAGTGTCCATCCGAACTAATGGGCAAAAACTCGGTCACGCCTTGGACAACGGCGAGGATCGCGACTTTCCAGAGTTCTTGCACCCGAGTTAACCCCGCTAACAGATTGGCGAAACTCAACTCTAGCTTGTGCCAAACCTCGCGCAAAAATGTCCTGTTCGCTCATTCCGCAAGTACTTTCAGCACAATAGCTTAAGGCCAGTTTCAGGAAAATGAAAATTCGTCAAGGCCCTGTTTCTTAAACAGGTGTTTGGAATAATACCAGCGATTCAAACTGCCCGTTCGACTGTCGATTGGAGGAATGCTCAATGTTCAAAATACTCAATTTGGCACTGCTGGGGATCTCGAGCCGGATCAATGAACTGGTGGAAATGTCCCTGACCTTCGGTTTTCAGGGTGTCGATATCGAACTGCCTATGGTTTTGGCACACGCCCAAATCCACGGCCCCCAATATGCCTTTGGCCTTCTGGGCGGCGCCAGATCACGATCAGGCGGCTTTGACCTGCCGGTTCGATTCAATGCCGAAGAAGCCGATTTCGCAGCCGACTTGGCCAAGCTGCCCGAAATCGCCCGGCTTTGTCACGAAATGCGGCTTACCCGGGCCTATGCCACGATTCAGCCAACCAGCGACCTCGTTGCTTATCCGGCCAATTTTGAGCTGCACCGCAAGCGTCTACTTCAGGTCGCAGATATCCTCTCTCCGGAGGGAATTCGGCTCGGCTTGACCTTTTTGGCCCCGGAATCATTCCGCAAGGAAGGGGCATTCCCCTTTGTGTATCAAGCTGAGGCGCTAACGGCTCTGATCAAGGCCGTCGGTTCGCCAGATGTTGGTATTATCCTCGACGTTTGGCAGTGGGTTGCCGGCGGCGGAACGGTGGAATCGCTTCAACAGTTCACGGCCGATCAAGTGGTTGCTGTACGCCTTTCGGATGGCTCACCCGACAAGCCTGCGTCGACATGGACCTACGCCGATCGCTATTTGCCTGGCGGTTCGGGAACCATTAACTCCGTAGAGATCCTCAAGTGGCTCGATTCGATCGGCTATGATGGGCCGGTGGCCGCGAACTGCAATCCGGCCAATCTCGGCGAAATCCGTCGGGAAGCCGTCATTCAGAAACTGAGCGAGTCGCTCAACGAAGTTTGGACTGCCGCCGGCGTAAAGCCCCCGACACGTCCCACAGGCCGGCCAGTTGTCGTTGCATAACCGAAAGTTGGGTTGATGTTCCACTTCGATCGGGGCCTTTGGATCACCTCCATTGGCCTGGCGGTCGATGTTCCACGGCAGCAAAAGCTGGGGTTTGTCTCCCACGCCCATAGCGACCACGCCGCGCGGCACGAGCTAGTTTTTTGTACCACGGCGACGGGCGAACTTCTAAAAGCCCGCTACGGCAAACTTCGTTTTAAGCCGTTCGATTGCGGTGACTTTATCGATTTGGGAAACGCGAAGCTCAGCGTTTACCCGGCGGGGCATATGCTCGGCTCGACGATGCTCAAGGTCGAGATCGAGGATTCGAGTCTTCTCTACACGGGCGATTTTCGGCTTGGGCCCTCTTTAACGGCGGGGCAAGCTGCGCCGCCAAATGCCGACATCCTCGTCACCGAATGCACGTTTGGCGACCCAAAATACATCTTTCCACCCCGAGAAGAAGCAGTCGCCACGCTCGTCGGAATCATCAAAACGATTCGCGGAGCTGGAAAGATCGCCAATCTGCATGCCTATGCGATGGGCAAAGCACAGGAGCTAGTAAGGACTTTGACGGCTCAGGGTTTTGTCGTTCAAGTCGATCGCGGAACAGCGCCTTTTTGCCAGGCGTACGAGAGACTAGGAGTTGACCTGGGCGATTATCGGGTTTGTGGCGATGGCGGGGCTGATCCCGACGTAATCATCTCCCCACCCATGCGACAGCGCGGCTTTGGTGGAGTGAAACGAGATTGCCGCACAATCGCCGTTACAGGTTGGGCGATGGATGCTTCGATCGCCCGCCGGTGGGGAGTCGATTACGCCGTGCCAATCTCGGACCATGCCGATTACAACGAACTTTTACGGCTAGTGGAAATCGTCCAACCAGAGCGGGTTTATTGCACCCATGGCACCCGCGCGTTTGCGGAAGATTTGCGGGGTCGCGGTGTGAATGCCGAAAACCTCGATCCGAGTTCGTCGCGCAAGAAATAAGGTTGAGCCTTTCCCGCGAAGTCGCGTGGTTCCTTCAAGGCAAGTTGTAGCGATCATTCCGCTCGAATCGATTTTTCAGGGCCGGATATGACGGTCATTCGGCCTGTACCGGATATGCGCTGGGCCCATCGCGGGAAGGGCGATCGAGCCCTGGTTTGGTTGAATCAGTCTTTCCGCGCGTGACGATTCGACTCACGGGTCATGCGGTTGCGCATGTAGGGCGATTGCCGATTGCAACCGCAACAGACGACCCAATGGAGCGAGGTCTCATGCGTTTTGCGTGGGCAAAAACAGGAGTTCTAGCTTGGGCAGTGGTAACGCTGCTCAGCGGCTGCTCGCGCCAAAACGGCAATGGAGAGATGAACTCCAAGGTCGTGGGCCAATCGAGCCATGCCGCCGCGCCGGAACCCGCTCGGTTCGCGGCCCCGAAGAGCGTCGCATTGAAGCGAATTGACGCCGCCGCTCATGGCCCAGCAAACGAAGTTCAGACCACATCCAATGATGAACGCGAACCATCCCATCCTCCGTCGGTTCTGAAACGAAAAGCCCCTTCTCGCGATCAAGCGGAAAATGCACCGCAGCCGCTTCCTCGACGCCAGGAGAATCGCGGCGACCTCGACGCCGTCGCGCAAAGGGCGCAGCAACTGATCGATCAGGCTTATGGACTTGCTGACCGTGGAGCGATCTTCTCGGCTCGCAGCGACTTGCTAACAGCCATGCACGGCCTATGTGAAGCGACCGATACGGTCAACGGTGATCGAATTTGCTCACAGGCCTTGGGCGACGCGCTGACGGCAATGGATGAAGCGGCCGATTTCGTTGTCAACGGAGATGTGCGAAGCAATCTGAAGTCGATCGTCAGCGGTCATCAGACGCCGGTGCTCAAGGATGTCGAACTCGACAACGTTACCAACACCAGGGCGATGCATCTTTACTACACTTTTGCCCAGGAAAAATTCATTGAAGCGAGCAATGGCTCGCGCACCGCTTCAGCGGCGCTCTGCGGACTTGGAAAGGTCGCCAGGTACTTGCCAGCAAGTGATTCCGCGGCTCGACGAAACACGCTAGTGAAGGCGATCGTGTTTCAGAACAGCGCGGTCGGCGTTTGGAACAAAAATTTCCATGCCAAGAATGAACTTGGCGTGCTTTATGCACTGCTCAACAGTCCCGAAAACGCAAAGCAGTATTTGCTGGAAGTCGCTCAAGCCACCAACTGGCCCAATGCCTGGACCAACTTGGCTCAGGTGCATCGACAACTCAAGGAAGAAGAGCTTGCCGCACGGGCGATGACGGAAGCAGGGATTGCTCGGAAGTCGACGAAGGAACTCGGACCCGTGAAGGCGGGGGCGCTCGATTTCCAATGGGTCTCGCCGGAACAATTTGCGGCGGAAAATAAGGATGAGGGTCCAGCGGTTCAAGCGACGCGCCCCTCAGCGGCGACTCGTCGATGAAGTTTTCAACGAGTGGCGGATTATCAACGGTACGCAAAATGAGAATGCCTCGAATGAGCTCAATTCAGACATTCCGAAAGCTGATGCGTGCGAGCGCCACACTAGCGATCGGCGCGCTCGCTGGCTTAGCGCCACTCCCCTTGAGCGCACAAGATCCCTATCCTCGATCGTTGATGCAGCCCCAATCGCAAATCGCCCTCGATGAAGTGATGCGGTGCCAGGCTTGCGAAGTTTGCACGCCGAAGCCGCGAGCAATGGAGCCGAAAGCACTGCGAGGTGTGCATGACGGCATGTGCGGCCCCAATGGCGGCGTACCGCGGTGGGTTCAGA
>JBKJSI010000594.1:0-2932 GCA_046595915.1 Pirellulaceae bacterium | reverse complement strand
AACAACTCCCCAAAAACGCCCCCGCACCGCCAGGCGCAACCGTCATCGACGTCGGCGAAAACTACCTCTCCCCCGGCTTCATCGACCTCCATGTCCATGGCGGCGGAGGAGGCGATTTCATGGATGGGACCGAAGACGCCTTCCGCGCCTCCATTCGTTCGCACCTCCGCCACGGCACAACCCGCCTCGCCGCGACCACCACCGTCGCCCGTCATGACCAAATCATGCAAACCCTGAAGATGACGCGTCACTTCCGCCTCAACCCAGATCCCCATGGCGCCCGCGTCATGGGCGCACACTTCTACGGCCCCTATTTCCGCTACGAAGCCCGCGGCGCCCACCCCGGCGCAGAAGTTCGCTACCCGGTCGAAGCAGAGTTTTCTCAGTACCTCGACCATGCCGACGACCTCGTCACCGCCACGGTCGCCCCCGAACTGCCCGGCGCAAAAGAATTCGTCCTAGCCTGTAACCGAAAAGGCGTCCGCACCAACGCCGGCCACTCCTGGGCCACCTTCGCCCAAATGGAACAGGCCGTGAAATGGGGCGTCCGACACGTCGACCACCTCTTCTGCGCCATGTCCGATAAATCCAAGCTCCGCCAATTCCAAATGTTCCCCATGCAAGGCGGCGTCATGGAAGCCACGCTCTATTTCGACGAACTCACGACCGAAGTGATCGCCGACGGAAAACACCTCGACGCCAGCCTCCTCAAACTTGCTCTAAAAATCAAAGGCCCCGACCGCCTAGCCATCGTCTCCGATTGCAGCCGCGCGCTCGACATGCCCGACGGCGAATACAAAATCGGCGCCCTCGAGGGAGGCGAACCGATCATCAAACGCGACGGCGTAGGCCAAACCCCCGACGGCAAAGCCCTAGCCTCCGCCATCGTCGGCATGGACGAAAACGTGAGAACGTTCGCAAAGCTAACCGAACGCCCCCTCTGGGAAGTCATCCGAATGGCAAGCCTCACCCCAGCCCGCATCGCCGGCCAAGACCGCAATCTAGGAAGTCTAGAAAAAGGCAAACTGGCCGACATCCTCGTTCTCGACTCATCGTTGAAGGTCCAAAGAGTTTTCATCGAGGGAAATGAAATGAAGACGTCCCTTGTCGATCAGGAATAATGACGATGCCGCAAAAAGTCGCTCACCTGATAAAGTAAGTTCCATTGATGCTGCCCCGTTGGAATTCTGCACCATGAAATACATCCGCCCTGAAATCGCCGCGATGGCCGGTTACGTCCCCGGCGAGCAACCACAAGCGGGAAAGTTCATCAAGCTCAATACGAACGAGAATCCCTATCCTGCGTCGCCCAAAGTGGCGCAGGCAATCGAAGCTCAGCTAAAGCAAGGTCTTTGGAAATACCCAGATCCGATGGCAACTGCCTTTCGACTTCGCGCGGCAGAGGTGCTCGGAGTGGAGCCCGACTGGATCATGTGCGGCAATGGCAGCGATGACATTCTCACGATCCTCACCCGCACTTTCGTGGGCCAAGGTGATCTCCTGCGATATCCCTATCCGAGCTACATCCTCTATCGCTCGCTCGCGGAGATCCAAGGCGCCAAGTGGGAGGAATCGAGTTTCAAATCCGACTGGTCTCTGCCCGAAACATTTACGAAGCCCGATCCACAACTGAAACTCGCATTTTTGCCGAATCCCAATAGCCCGACCGGAACCTTGATTTTGCCAAGCGAAGTCAAGAAGCTCGCTCAGTCGCTAGATTGTCCGCTTCTGGTCGATGAGGCTTATGCCGATTTTGCGGAGGCGAATTGCATTGAGCTAGTGAAGGAATGTGAAAACGTTTTGGTCTCTAGGAGCTTCAGCAAGGCCTACTCGCTGGCCGGGTTGCGCTTCGGATATGTCGTGGCCCAGCCGCATATCGTGCGTGAGCTGCTTAAAGCGAAGGACTCCTACAATTGCGACGCACTTTCCATCGCAGGCGCAACCGCAGCCATCGACGACCAAGCCTGGAGATTGGATAATCGAGAGCGGATCTTGGCCACTCGACGTAGGCTTACTGCGGAACTCGGTTCGCTAGGGTTCGCCGTAATTCCCTCGCAGGCCAATTTCGTCTGGTGTGAACACCAAAGCAAACCCGCCAAGCCCATTTATGAAGCGCTCAAGGAACATCGAATCCTCGTTCGCTACATGAACTACCCAAACTGGCGCGATGGCCTGCGAATCAGCATCGGCGACGATTCTCAGATTGACGCACTATTGGCAGTCTTAAAAACAACCTTGTAGTCTCCCGAGCCAGAGCTTCAGCCCTATTCAAACCTTTGAGCGTTCACCATGCCACGCGTTTCTGAAATCCATCGCGCTACGAAAGAGACGCAAATCGAACTTCGCCTCGATCTCGATGGTCAAGGTGAAGCCAAGATCAGCACGGGCGTTGGCTTTTTCGACCACATGCTGACCCTTTTTACGCACCACTCCCGCATCGATCTCACGATTGAAGCGAAGGGTGATCTCATAATCGACGCTCACCATACCGTCGAAGATGTCGGCATCGCCCTCGGTCAGGCGATCAAATCAGCGCTTGGAGACAAAGCGGGCATCCGTCGCTACGGGCACTTTACGCTGCCGATGGAAGAGACCCTCTGCACCAGCGCACTCGACCTCAGCGGCCGCCCATACCTGGTTTACCAAGCCGAAATGAAGTCACCCCAACTGGGCAACTTCGAAACCGAACTCGTCGAAGACTTTTGGCAAGCCATCGTGAATAATGCCGGCATGAACCTGCACATTCTCGTTCACTACGGTCGCAACACGCACCACGTTTGCGAAGCCATCTTCAAAGCCACCGCGCGAGCACTCCGCGAAGCTGTAGAATCGGATCCACGCGCCCCAGGAATCCCTAGCACCAAAGGCGCGCTCTAAAGCTCAAAGCAAGAGTCCGCTAGCAATCTGCTCCGTAACACTGCGCGGACAAGAC
>JBKJSI010000554.1:0-4890 GCA_046595915.1 Pirellulaceae bacterium | reverse complement strand
GGCACAATGGACCGCCACCCGTAATCGAAGTGTGCTCGTCAACAGCCCACAAGATCAAATTCCCTCCGCGCCTCCGGCGCCCAAAACATCCTCTGCGGTTCCGCAAAATCAACCGCCTGGGCAGCGCAAGTTGCGAGCCGATTGCGGAGACGAAAAGCAAGCCTGCGAAGATGCCCGCAAAAAGGTTTTTGGAAACACCATTGATCGCGTACAAATTGATATTTCGCCGCTGCTTTTTAGCGATGAAAATACAACCTCACTGGACGCGATGATTGAAGCTTCGGAGAAGCTCACTCGCGAGGGGCTAAAGGATTCACCATTTCGATCTTGGACCGATCGAAATGGCAATGTGATCGCGACGAACTCTCGTTTACTCCGGGTCAGATCGTATGAGATCATCGTGGTCGACGCCGCTGGCGTGCAACAAAGGATCCGAATCGACGATCTCTCTGAGAACGATCTCTGCGAAGGTGGAGATCTTTGGGGCGTTCCCGTCCGCTGCAGATTGCATGAAGAAGTCTATGCTGGGCGCAATTTCTGCCCGACTACTTTCACCTGGACAGCCTCCGCGCTGTGCCACAAGCCACTCTACTTTGAGCAAATCGAGCTAGAGCGATATGGACATACGCCGGGACCATTCCTCGAAGCTCCCATGGCAGGCGCCAAGTTCGCGCTTGATCTGGCAACCTTGCCCTACAACATGGGTATCAATCCTCCGAACGAGTGCCGTTACGCTCTCGGTTATTACCGACCGGGTAACTGTGCACCTTGGATCATCCCGCCAGTCCCGCTTAGTCTACGCGGCGCCATTTTCCAAACTGCCGCCGTCACCGGCGTAAGCTGGATCATTCCTTAACTGATCCTTCACGCACAACTTAGGTTCCAAGGAAGCCCGAGTAGCAATGCTCGGGCTTTTTCATTGACAAGCCCGCCGCGCAGAATTGAAAGCGGAGTGTAGAATGTGTAGCGCAGTCGTCCTGTCCCGGCGCGCCGGGGTCTGCGACGGCATGCTCTTACCACTCGGGAGACATCAAGCTAGATGGCTCGCTGGCCTCGCCATTTTTGGACCACGCTCTTTACGTATGGAACAATCTTCCTATTGTTTCCCTTATTGGGCTTCTTGGCTTACGCTTTTGTGCGTGGTTGGTTGTTTTAAGGGCTAGAGTGACTCATGGATTCGCGACTGAAGTCCCGCCTCGAATCGGCCGGGCAATTACATCTTGTGGAACATGCCGACAAATTGTCAGCCGCCGCGAAGGCCACCTTTGAGAAACAAGTCGCGGCGATTGATTTTGAGCAACTGAGCCGACTTTTTCATGGTCATGAATCACCGATCGATTGGGCCGCCGTCGCTGCTCGGGCCAAATCGCCACCAGCCATTTTGCTGAATGACCCGAAGCCTCGCTTTACAGCAGCCCAGGCGCGTGAGCGCGGCGAAGAGGCGCTGAAACGCGGCGAAGTCGCCAAGATTCTTGTCGCGGGCGGACAGGGAACGCGGCTCGGTTTTGATCAACCCAAGGGGATGTTCGCGATCGGCCCTGTTTCGGGGCGAACGCTCTTTCAAGTGATCGTCGACCGGCTCATCGCGGTGGGCAAACGATATGGCAAAGCAATTCCATTAGCGATCATGACGAGTGACGCGACTCACGACGATACGGTCGCTTATTTCAAAGCGAACAGTCATCTCGGCCTGGCAGAAGGGCAGCTTCATTTCTTTCAACAAGGCCTGATGCCAGCGGTCGATGCGGAGACGGGCAAGGTATTGCTCTCCGGCGAAGGGCAAATCGCGCTCAGTCCCGATGGGCATGGCGGAATGCTCGCCGCTTTCGCTAAATCGGGTCTACTCGACAGTTTTCAAAACAAAGGGGTCAGGACTCTTTATTACGGGCAGATTGATAACCCGCTTCTCGGCGTCTGCGATCCAGAATTTCTCGGCTATCACTTACTCGCGAAGTCGGAAATGACAACGCAGGTCGTTCGCAAGACCGATCCCGCTGAACGAGTTGGCGTCCTCGCTGAGGTCGATGGAAAGATGTCAGTGATCGAGTACAGCGACCTTCCGGCATCGGCTGCCGCCGAGCGTGAGACGAATGGCGACCTCAAATTCTGGGCCGGAAGCATCGCGGTTCATGCGATGGAAATCGATTTCTTAAAGCGAGTCGCCGCTGATGCGGAATCGTTGCCTTTTCATCGAGCGATGAAGAAAGTTCCTTATCTTGATGCCGATGGAAAGCTGGTCGAGCCCAGCAAGCCCAATGCACTCAAGTTTGAGAGATTCATCTTTGATCTGTTACCCTTCGCCAAGAATGCGATTGTCGTCGAAGGCAAACGCGAGGAATGTTTTGGGCCAGTGAAGAACGCTGATGGAGCTGCTTCGGATACGCCGACGAGCGCCAGAGGGCTCATGTCAGGCTTACATCGAAAGTGGCTCCGCGATGCCGGCGTGGAAGTCGCCGACCATGCAGTGGTTGAAATACATCCTGAAATTGCCCTCGATGCCGAAGACCTCAAGAAACAAGTTAAGCCTCAGGCCAGCTTCGAAGAGAAAATCTACTTGAAGCCTGACGCCAATTAGCGAACAGAAAAAGGAATTGAAATGCTACACGCGATCATCATGGCCGGCGGCTCAGGAACTCGCTTTTGGCCGGCGAGTCGATCACTGCGGCCCAAGCAACTGCTGAATCTCTCTGGCAAGGAAACGATGGTCGAGGCGACGGTCAATCGTATCAAGAGCCTAGCGCCTGCGGAGAGAGTGTTGATAGTTACCAATCGCCGATTGGTAGAGCCGATTCAAGAATTTCTTCCCGAGTTTCCTTTGGCGAACATTGTCGGCGAGCCCTGCAAACGCGACACCGCGCCCTGCATTGGGCTCGCGGCCGCATTGGTGCTGCATAAAGATCCTCAAGGGATCATGGCGGTCATGCCTTCCGATCATGTGATTTCAACTGATAAGCAATTCACCGACGCACTTGCGAAAGGCGCCGCGATCGTTGAAGCCGATCCCGATTGCATCGTCACCTTCGGTATCAAGCCGACTTATCCCGCGGAATCGTTTGGTTATGTCGAACGGGGTGAGCCCTTGTCAATGTCTTCCATCACAACCCAAAGCGTAAGCGAGGAATCGCACGCCGCATTCAAAGTCAAGTCATTCAAAGAAAAACCGAAAGCGGAAATCGCCAAAGCCTACGTCGCATCAGGCCATTTCTATTGGAACAGCGGCATCTTTCTTTGGAAAGCAAAAACGATTTGGGATGCCCTCGCCAAAAATGAACCCGAAATGTTCGCTCACCTGGATCGCATTCGCCAAGCCATCGGCAAGCCCGAATACGCGGCGGTACTTGATCGCGAGTTTGAAGCAATCAATGGCAAGAGCATCGATTTCGCGGTGATGGAAAAGCACTCCAACGTGGCGATGATCGAGGCGCCCTTTTCTTGGGATGATGTCGGAACTTGGCAGTCACTACAGCGACTCCTGCCGACCGATGAGCATGGTAACACCGTAGTCGGCAGTCATATCGGGTTGAGAACCACAGGCACGATTGTCCGCAGCGAAGGAGGGCATCTAGTTGTCACCATGGGACTCAAAGATTGCCTGATCGTGCATACGCCCGATGCGACGCTAGTTGCCAATAAGCATGACGAAGAAGCGGTGCGCGAAGTCGTGAAGATACTCGAACAGCGCGAGTGGAAGGAATTTCTGTAGGTCAGGCTCCTGCCTGACAACAATGCGAATAGCGCCGCCATTTCGTCAGGCGGGAGCCTGACTTACTACGCTACGCGAGAACCATTACTACTTTGGCATTTTCCCCGAAGCAATTTCCTCTTCCCACTCAGCAATCAGCGGCCAGTCGGCGGCACATGTACCAAAGTCTGCCATGTGCAAATAGCCTTCGAGCCGAGTAATCGTTTTGTCGATCAGCGCGTTGTCTTTCTTGAAAATCGGCCCATGGCTCGGCAGTAACCACTTCGCATCACATTCGCGAATGCGCTTGAGCGAAGAAATAAACCCAGCGATTTCGCTCCCGTGATGGGCATCAATGACGCCCACACAGCCATCGCGATAGATATTGTCGCCGCTGAAGAGGAGATCGCCCATTTGAAACGATAGCTGGCTATCGGTGTGGCCTGGTGTCAGCCATACATCGAGCTTGAGGCCGCCGACGGTAAGTACATCGCCCTCATTAATATGCTGGTCGACCTTCACCGGCGGCATCGGCAGTGAAATACCATGCGACGGAATTTCGGCAAAGGTGTGAATCTTGTCGCCCGACTCCAGCGCCGGCGCGGCCACTGGATGCGAGATGACCGGCGCACGCAGGATCTGCTTTGCTTTCGCGAGGCCCTGAATGTGATCAACGTCGGCATGGCTCGCAATGAGGCCCTTGCACTTGGAGAAGGGAAAATCGAGCTGACGAATCATCGTGATGATCTGGTCGACGGCCTCTTCGTAGCCAATGTCGATCAGAATCCATTCTCCCTCGTCATAGACGAGATAGACATTGCAGCCGATGACATGCCCAAGCTGATAATTGACTTCGATCACGCCCGGAAATACAGGCTTTCTACTGGCCATGCCGCTCCCCTATGCCGCTTCTCATAGCGCCACTTCTCATCGCATCACTGCATCGCGCCATTCCACTGCGCTGTGGTGAGAAAATGGCGGTAATTATCGAGATGAGCGAGCGATTTTAGCGGCAAACGCCCATTTCGACAACGAGCGGCGGCGAACTTGATTTGTCGCACCTCAAACTATTTGGGCTTCGCGGGTTCGCCTTCAGTGTTTTCCTTCGTTTCTGGCTTCGTTGAATCGGAGGTTGTGTTGTCGCCTTCGCCAATTTCTAAACTCGGAACCTTCTCCGCAGCTTCCTTCTCTTTTTCCGTCACACCGCC
>JBKJSI010000538.1:0-6850 GCA_046595915.1 Pirellulaceae bacterium | reverse complement strand
GGACGAACCGCCAAAGGTCTCGTCTTCATGGTTGCGATCCTCACGACTTACTTTTTTGGCCTCGCGATCGGAAAAGGCAACGTCGTTTACGCTTCCTTTCGCTCAGAGGACTGGCGGCTCCAATATGTTTGCCAAGTTGGAGTTGGGCTGCCCGCACTTCCGGCATTGGTTCAGAGCTTTCGCGTTTCACAGCGACAAAAGCCGCTTTTCGGCGGCATCATGGCGCCGCCCGCTCAGGTCAAATCGACAAGTGGAAGTGAAGACGAGCTTTCCAAATGGCATCGTCGCCCAGGCATGAGTTTTGAAATGGGCACGGTCTACACGATGATCGCTGGCCTACTCAACATTTTGGCGATTTGCGACGCGTATGCGGGCCCTCTATTAATGTCTTCTGATGAGAAGAAAAGGCGTGCTCGCGAAAAGTCAAAGAAAGAGACCACAGCGTCTCCCGTGAAGGAAAAGGACGAAGCGAAAAAGACGGCAGCCGCTACCGGGAGCAAATCATAATGCTCATTGCATCGATTTTCGACAACAAGCTGTGGCACCTCGTGCCGCTCGTCGTCGCAATTAGCCTCGTCTACGGCGCAACGCGACATGAAGAAATGAAGCAGATCATCGTGCAGTCTTATAGGACTGCGGCTTGGCTGCTGACTTTTCTCGGAATCATTTTCGTGATCTTTGCTGTGCTTTCTTGGTGGCTGTAGCGCGTTTAGGTCGGCGCCACTTGCCAAACGATATACGGCGAGCCTTATAATCGCTGAAACCGCTGCTAGGCGGGCGCGGCATTCCTGAAGGGACTTCCAGGACTCTCAATAAAGGCGCCTTGGTCCATGACACATGAATCGCTGACCATGGACGCATCGTTCGTGCACGTGCTGACGAGCGTAGGCGACTTGCAGGATGCCGAACGCATTGCCAGCCGCATCGTTGCTCGGCGGCTGGCGGCATGCGTACAAATTGTCGGACCCGTTTCGAGCGTTTATCGCTGGAATGGCGGTGTCGAAACAGCTAATGAATGGCAGTGCATTGCGAAAACGAAGCGGGAGTCGGCGCCGGCGCTGATCGACGAAATTCGCACATTGCATCCCTATACTTTGCCGGAGATCGTGGTGGTTCCGATCCTGGGCGGATCAACTCCTTACCTGAATTGGATTGATCAGGAAACCCGGGTCACACCGGAAGAAGTCTGAAATAGTCTTATCCTCAACTTTCGGACCAAAATCTCGCGCCATGTATCGATTTCATTGCAGCGTGCATGCTCTCCCCAGCGGAGTCTCAGAAGGTTCACCGGTGGTCTTGCCGGAAGGAGAGGTTCGTTCACTGGCGGTTCGTCGCGAAAAACTTGCTGCCGCTATGACGGTTAGTTTTGAACAGGCGCTCGAAACCCTCGCGCGATTGCCGCGTATGTTCATTGAGCCCGATGGCTCCTTTGTGTGGGTTTCTTCATCCGAAGAGTCCAAGTGGCAGGTCGATGGAAATCTTTACGACCGCGCCGGGCTGCTGATTTTCGTGGACCTGAAGGGATTCTGCCCGGCCAATCGATTTGATGAAGTGATTTCCGCGTTTCGCGGCTCCGCGCCGCTGATGTTCCAACTAGTGCGGCATGCACTTTTCGTTAGCGAACCCGAGTTTCGCAGTTACGCCCAAAAGGCCTATATGGTCGGAAGCGTCGGCGAAATCTATTGAAGAAACGTTGCGCGTTTTTGCTAGATCGTGTAATCCGCGCCGGTGCGTTGTTTCAGATTCTCTAGCAGCTGAGCGAACGAGGTCGCGTCTAGGACTTGCCGCTGCGCCTCTTCGGCGGAATTCCATGCAGAGTTGAGCAAGGTTAAGACGGGCGATAAGGCGTTTCCGTTGGAGGCGCCTCCCTCGCGGCTGCCTTCCACGGCTTGCATCACTTCGCCCAGCGAAATCGAACGGGGATCGCGGGCCAAGCGATAGCCTCCCGCCGCGCCGCGAGTGCTCTGAACCAAGCCAGCATTTCGCAATTGAATCAGGATTTGCACCAGAAAGCGGGATGGGATTCCATGAACATCCGCAATACGGCGAATTCGAACGGGTTCTTTCGTGAGGAAGTGTTGCCCGAGTTCCAGGACCGCGATGCAGGCATACTGAGTTTTGGCGGAGACTTGCACGGCGCGGCCCGAGGGTGACAACAAGCAGTTTTGAAAACAAACAGAGGACTATAGGCTGCCCGAAATTGGAGTAGGTTTCGGTTCGTCGAGTGAATGCAAACCGCATTCGGTTTTGGTGGTGCCGCTCCATCGTCCCGCGCGGTCATCCTCACCGAAGAGAACGGCGCGGGTGCAGGGCCAGCAACCGATGCTGGGATAACCTTGGTCATGTAGCGGGTTGTAAGGAATCGAGTCTTGCGTGATTTTTTTCCAAACGTCTTTCTTGGTCCAGTTGGCAAGTGGGCTCACTTTCACGAGCCCGAATTTCTTATCCCAGCCAACGATCGGCACGACTGAGCGATCGGCAGATTGATCGCGACGGATGGCGCTCGCCCAGGCGTGAAATCCACTTACCGTTTGCTCGAGCACGCGAATTTTTCGATCCGCGCAGCACTGATTTGGATTCGATTGATAAATCGGCCCGCGGTGGAGTTGCTCATATTCGACGACCGTAGTCGCGGGCTGCCGCATGTCGATATGCATTCCGTATCGTTCAACAACACGGTCGCGAAGCTCGAGCGTCTCTTTGAATTGATAGCCCGTATCGAGATTGAAGACGTAAGTGCTTGGCGCGATTTCAGCGAGCATGTGCAGGATGCACATACCTTCGGGGCCGAAGGCGGTTGCCATTGTGAAATGGGCGCCGAAACGGGTGGTCGCCCAGCAGAGAATTTCCTCGGGCGTCGCGCTTTCTAGTTCATCACTTTTCCGCGCAAGTTCTTCAAGAATCGCCGGCGTGGGAGTCAGCATTTCTTCCCGGCGAAATGCGGGATGGACTCCAGAAATCGGCATGGGCGGCTGCAGAATAACGGCTGACGTTTCAGTCATATTGGTAGTCTGAAGATTCTTATTCAGCATCTGACCCAATAACGTCGTGATTTCAGTCACCGTTTGGCCCTCCTAATGGCCTTAACGCGTCCTAGCCGCCCAAAGGCGCGCTCGAGGGATAAATACTACAAAGTTGCTCAACTAAGTCAAGTATGACTCAGAAGGGTGCCCTGCCAATCGCGCGTGTCTCAATTGTCCACGCCGGCAGAAACAGTGCAGAAAAATCTCAGTTCATTGTGGACGCCAATACCGGTGCTTTTCCGCATGGGTGAATTCGTTTTGGTCCGTTAGAATCGAGTCCCATTGCCACGTTGCGACCAACATCCAAGGGCAGCCCATGCATTCCCTTCGTCCAATCTCCGCGTTCAACCCCAGATGCGGGCTAGTTTTGTTTCTTCTCGTTTGCTTAGTGCAGATGGGTTGTGGTGGCAACAAGCCTATCTCTTCGCAGAGCAGTAAGTTCGAAGTTGAAAGTGATTCCGATGCCACCGATGGCAAAATTGGAGATGCGAACTCGAAGGCACCCGAGACAGATCCTGACGAAAAGAACGGTACTGGGGCGAAGAGCGAAGAGGACGACAACCGAGCAGCTTCCGCGACAAAAACAACACGAGAGGAGCGATCGCCGAACGAATCAGCTGAACCCGAAAGTTCGCCGCGTCCTGAATCGGGCGTCTACAAGCCGCCCAAAGGACCGCCATCGAGACAAATCGAGTTCATCAAGAAATTGTCAACGCTGCAGCCTAAAGGCAACTCGGTTCAATCACAGAGAATTGACTTCGAAGACAAGATGAATGCGGTCATCTCATCTTGCGACTTGATTTTGGCCGACGCTAAGGCAACAAGCGAGGAAAAGCAATTCGCGATTCAGAACAAGTTTTTTGTACTGACGGAGATGTCGTCAAAGCTCCAAAATGATGAGTATGCCGAAAAAGCGATGACCTTTGCGGCAGAACTTCAAGGAAAAGAAAAAGGCACTGTTGAAAGAGAATTGGGAGTCGCGATTGGCGTCGGTTTGTTGCCACAACAGTTCTCGATGGTGCAAAAGCCCACCGATGACGACGTAAAGAAACTTATCGAGGGGTATCTCTCCTACTTAGCGGAGGGGCCGCTGCCGCCGATGTATCAGCCGGGACTTCAGATTGCGAAAATACTTCACGATATGGGAAAGCGGGAAAAAGCGATTGTCGTTATCGAAGCGATGGTTTCGGCATACACAGAAGCGAAAGATCAGCCGGACCGTGAGAAGGCGGTCAGCGAACTCGATGGCATGTTGCGAATCTATCAAGTCGATTTGGCAAACAAGGTACGCGCGGTGATCGCGGATGAAAAGAATTTTTCAATACTCGACAATTCGTTCGAGAAACTCCTGAAGGAAGATGGTTCAAAATCACAATGGCTCGAATTCGTCTATGGAGTTGGCGCAACGCTGGAAAAGGCGGGCAAAACCGAATCCGCCCATAAGGTCTATGAACGACTAGCGAAATTGAATGAAACTGCCGGAGATCCAGCCGTTGGTAAACAAATAAAGCTATTTCTGGAGAACGCGCAAAAACGAAAAGCATTGATCGGCACGACAATCGACTTCACTGCTCAGACGGCGGAAAAAACCGAGTTCCAACTCTCGACCGTCAAAGGCAAACCGATTCTTGTCCTATTTTGGGCGGCGTTGGATGGCGGCGCCTCCTTTGACGAATTGGCGAATATCGAACAGATCCTGCTCAATAGCAAAAGTGGATTCGCGGTCGTGCTCGTGAACGTTGATGACGAAGCGGATATCTTTTCGAAGTTTTCAGAGCTGCAGAAGATCTCTTGGGCGGAGGCATCGGTTCGCTGCCCGGACGCCAGCAAGAAAGGGTTTGAAAGCGAGCTCGAAAAGCAAATCGGTCTCGATACACTGCCATTTTCGCTGTTGCTGGACGCCGATAGGAAGGTCGCCTCGACTTTTGCTCAGGGCGCGAGGCTCGAAGCACTCGTGCAATCGATGATTGCCGAAAAATCGGAGAAGCCTGAAGCGACCGACGAAACACCCTCCGAGGCGCCTGCTAAGAAAGCGGAAGGTTCGGTTCCAATAGAAAAACCATCGGCAGTCGGCGAAAATGGCGAAACCTCCAGAAGCGATACGCCAAAAAGCTCTACTTAATGAGCCGAAGCAAGAAGCTCACGGCAGAGCAAAATGCCGGTCAATGTCTTGGCGTCGCGAATTTTGCCGGTGCGGACGAGGTCCATCGCTTCGTCCCAAGTCACAATCCAGTTTTCGATTTTTTCGCCGGGTTCCAACGCCGTAGCGCCGGGTGTCAGATCTTTCGCCATGAACAGGCGCATCTTTTCATCCAAGATGCCCGGCGAGAGGAAAAACTCCTGCACAAATTCGATTTTGCCGGCTCGATAGCCGGTCTCTTCAATCAGTTCGCGATGAGCGCATTCGGCGGGATCTTCGCCGATTTCCAGCGTGCCAGCGGGAATCTCTAGCAAGGTTTCTTCGACTGCTACGCGCCAACTTCGAATCAAGCAAATGTGATCCTTGTCGACGATCGGCAATACCGTGACGGCGCCGATGTGCCGCACGACTTCTCGATCGCGAACTTTGCCATCTTTGTCCCGCTCCCGCAATCGCTCGACCTTGAAACGCTGGGCGGTGAGTAAGTGTTCGCGAGATTCGATGGTCATGACGAAACCGATTTGGGAGGAAAAGTACGACTAGATGTTCGACAGGTCATTCAGCATCCCAATGTACTGCATGGCGAGTCGGAAAATGAAGTAGATGATGATCATCGCGACCAGCGCCCAGACGAGAAATCCGAAGACAATCGTCAGACTATTGCCAAGGAGCCGCGCGCGGCTTTCATATTCCCGTGTCATCCTCGACATCGCCGTTCCGATGCTGCCGGAGACTTCGCCAGTGTGCAGCACGTCGATGAACTCGGCGGGGAAGATGCCTGTTTGCTTGAATGCGTCGTGAAAATCACCGTGGCGAGCCACGATCGTTTCGACTTGGGGCAATCGAGACGAATAATAAGGATTGCCGGCGCTCCGCATGGCTAACCGAACCATGCGACGTGCGTCGAGGCCCGTATCAAATCCCAAGCCCAAGGCCCAAGAGAGTCTTGCAAGGGCCATGCACTCCAAAAACTTTCCTAGTGCGGGGAGCTTCATCACAAGGCCTATCAGCGGATCAAGTCGGAGCCAATTTCGTTGAACTGCGAAAACCGCAAATGCGCCAGCGCCTCCGATGGCGGCCAATATGCCCAAATATTTGAGGAGCCCGCTGACGCCCAGCAGCCCAAACCCAGTTGGGTCGAATGCCGGCCCCTCGCCGCCTGCCGGCTGAATTAATCCCAAAATCAAAATGAGCAGCCCGACGATTCCGAGAGCCGCGACAAGCTGAATTGCGGGCCAAACCATGGCGCTAATCATCGTACGGCGAAGTGATTGAACAAATTCGTAGTACTCGGCAAGCCGCTCAAAGACTTCGCTGAGCCTTCCCGTTTGCTCACCAATCTCGACGAGTTCACGAAAGAGTGGTGGAAAATAGGCTCCGGCCGCAGTCACCGCCTCCGAGAGAGTTTGTCCGCGGGAGACTTCTTGGAAGACAATCGACGCGCTCGCACGGAATTTACCTGTCCCGGACTCGCTCTCACGTTTCCACGTTCGCTTGGCGTCGATCCCTGTGCTGTAACTCAGCGCAAGTCGGCGGCAGAGCTGTACTAATTGCGGAAGCGGGATTTGGGGCGAGAACATGGGGCTTAATTGGGTAGAAGGGTGTCGAGCGGCCCCATGCAATTCATTTCGGGACGCATGGAAGGAGCAAATGTCCGCTGCGCTCGCCGCAAACCTCAGCTTAGAAC
>JBKJSI010000443.1:0-4212 GCA_046595915.1 Pirellulaceae bacterium | reverse complement strand
CAAAATGAAACGCACCTGTGTCGAAGTCGCCATACTTCCAGGTGCTGATATTCGCGGCGAGAAGGACGTCTCCACCGCCGCCCGCGCTGTCACCCGCTGCTGCCATTCGCTCGCCTCAGACGCGAGCAAAGAGAAAGAACGAGCTGAATGAACCACGTGCGAACCGCGTGCGCAGTACCGCGTTACAACGGAACAAAAAAGAGTGGATCCTCCTTTCTTTCACAACGTAAAGAGTGGATCCTCCTTTCTTTCACAACGTCCTGCCCTTCTGCTGATCAACCTTCTTCTTCTTGGGTCTTGACGGCTTGTTCCCCTCCAAACGACGGAGGATTTTTTTGAAGCCTAAACGCGCGCAGTGCCGCGCAACGACGGACCAAAAAGCAGCGGATCCTCCTTCTTTTCACAATGTCCTGCTCTCCTGCTGGTTCAAGGTTCTTCTTCTTGTGTGTCTTGTTGTCTTGCGATGGAAAAAATTTCCTCCGTGTCGCGCGGTAGGCGTCCCGCCCCTTCCGGCTTTGCTTATTTTTAAGGAGGTGGCATATCGCGCCGTATGCCACCTCTTTAAACTACCATACCAAGCTATTATAATTTTAGTTATCGTATTAGGGCACTTTGTATCGCGCGTACTGAACCACAGAGTCAAAGTGCTCAGAGATGTCAAAAGTACTTGACATCCGTGTCCTTAAAGTCAAACTCATCCTCCGACTCGACCGTAGAACTAGATGAAGCGGGGGCTCGAAGAGTGACCTTCTCTTTCTTGCTGCTTGGCTTATGAGTGATAGGAAGCTCCTCTTCCTCTTCTTCGGCCTCCTCTTCAGACTCGGGCTCCGATTGCTGAGTGGAAGGCTTGAACCTGACGGCGGGAACAGACCTCTGGCGCTTGACCTTGGACTCTTGGACCACTTGAACTTCTTCTTCGTCGTCGCTAGAGTCCTCGTCGTCGGCAACAGCTTGTTTGGTCTCAACAGCCATGAGTTCCTTCTGAAGGGAAGCATGAAGGCCTTCGACCGCCTCGTTGATGATGACTTGCTTGGTGCCTTTTTTTCTCCTGTTCAACCAGCCGCTCCATCTTGGTCTTGAGGTTTCCTTGGTTCCTGGTATTGACTTCTTCGAGGCTCTTGGTTTGGTCCTTGAACTTTTCGAGTTCCGCGTCCACCAACGTGCGCTCTTTGGCAATGTACACGTCCAAGTCATCGCGCTCCTTCTTGGTTTTGTTGAGCTTTTCTTAAAACTCTTTAATCGAATCATCCAGGAATTTCTTCTTCGTGGCGATTTCAGAATATCTTTCTTGGAAGGGTTTCTTCCAACTTTTCAACGCTCCTCTTTGTTCTTGCCGGTCAACAGTATGTCGAACTTGACCAGTGATTCATTCAGCTGGTGAATCTTCTCCTTCAAGGCCAAGCGCGCGAAGCGGGGCTTTCCGCGGTGGTGGGGGTGGTGGTGGTGGTCGTCATTCTTGTTCCTTTCTTTCTGATCTTGTTAGTTTTCTGTTGTTAGTTTTCTTGATTACTGATTTCTTAATCGAGAAAATTATTTTTGTCTCAAGACCACTCCACAAACACAACTGAACCGTCCAAGTGTTAATAAACACGACTAAAACTGAGTCCTCTATTGTCGCGGTGGTCTAGTTATGGTCTGACTTACTCTCGTCGGCGTGAGTTGATTAGATTTGTGAATCATTTTTCTTCTTTCAACCGATGCTTCTAATGGCAAATTTCTGAAAACAAGTCCTGTATCTTCTTCGGGGTCCATCGCGGCCGTTATCCCATGCAACACACTTGGAGCTCATCAATCTACCCTATCTACGGCTTTCTAATCTAAGGACTCATTTTGGTCGTTTTTACGAGAGAAAAATATAGTATAAGACGCCTACGTCCTCTGTTACGTATTAATATTAATAATGGACGCGCGTCTACTGAAGATATACCAAGATGCAGATCCGGTGTAACATAATGTGATTCCTAGGATGCGCTAGGTTACTATCCCGGAACTTCTGAAGTTTTGTGCGCACATTCACACATTCATGCGTTCAACAATTTTGTTATGTGAATCTCAGGTGCACAATGCGTGGTGACTAGGAACTCGGATACTCACATTATTTCTATTCTGTAATGAGAGATCATGCTTGATTGTTAGGAGCGCGCCCTGAATCCGTTCACCAATGTACTCTTTTGGCCTCAATCGATTTCAAACATTTCGAAAAACTAAACTAATAGTACAGTCAACACGCCCAAGGCTCAATGGTTTAGCGTATGGAACCACGCCTTATCAAGCGCAGGATCAAGAAATCTTTTTATGAACAACCTACATATAGCAAGTGCCCAAGGTGTCGGAAAATTCAGTTGTTTGCAACATGCACTAAAAATTGAATTAAATTGAAAGATTTCAGTCTACAGATCCTTTTGTCCAGATCTAGATCTCCGAGCTGCGCATCCATTCCTGACCTCCCACGTCCCTTCGTCTACCACGCCTCCCTTCTCGGTTGCCTTCTCGCTGCCGCGCAAAGCACGCTTTCTCCGAACATTTTTCATCTTGTGCCAAATGCAGATGAAGCTTTTGGCGTTGGGCAACATTTCCCGTGTCGACTTGAGAAACGCTCTGTCTTCGTCGGAGAACATCAGAAGCTTTGGCTGGCCGGCAAACTCGGGATACGTTTCCTGCATCAGCTGCAGCATCACGTTTAAATACTTGGAGTGTTCGAGGAGATTGACACTCCTTACACAAGTGGTTGAGACCCACCCGCCCGTTCAATCGTTGCGAGCAGACTATATTTCTCGAAACCGCACACCATTCTTGAAGTCAAAAAGACGTGTCAAGAACGGCCATGTTTGCGGTGTTGACGGCATCCCTGTTGGTGATGACTACGTGATCGCCCAGTAAATCGCTTCAACAATCCCGTCGTCGTTTACAAAGGTCCGAAACGGGATTTTTCCCGCTGAAGGGCGCGAATCAGCATGTGCACTGAGTTCAAATCCGTGATCTTCTTGGTGTCCTTGTTCCCGTACTCGCGTATCAACAACTGGTCTTCGAGAAAACGAAGCAGATGTTCAGGACACTTGCCAAGGCCGTACCGCTCGAAACTCACGCAATCGTCAGGCGGGTACTCTGACGACCAGTTGATTGGTCATCAAGGCCGTTGCTCGAGCATCGTATGCAAGATCTCCGCTTTCAGGATTTCCGTCACCACGCCTTTGGCGTAGTTCTCATTCGAGATGATCCTCGACTGCGGAAACGGCGTGCACCCCGCATGATGGTCAGGGCCATTCTCCGCAGTATTCATGACCTTGATCAACTTGTACGCTTTGTTTGATTTGCCGGAATCCGGCATCATCACACGGAACTGTGCACTTGAAGTCGACACATCCCAATGGATTTGAGATTCGACGCACTTCATCGCCCAAGGGCACGCGGCTGCAGGTTTACGCCGGACACAAAGAAATCGACGCGCTCATGCGGTCGGTCTGCCGAATCGTTGCTGGAGTAAATACTCGAAGTCAGTATCATGATCTCGCTGTCGATCGCCTTCGAGAACGCGGTAAAATCGTCTTTCGCCAAGAGAGCAATATCCTCGTGATAATCGGCGAACAATCCTTTGAATAGCTCGCTGACTTGCTCAAGGCTCATCCTAGGATAGTCAGTCGCTCCAGTCGGCGGAGCTGACGAGGAGAAACTTGAAGTTGTGGCGGATTTGGCGTTAGATTGACTCGAATCTTCAACAACCATGTCATCCGCGTCGATCTTTGCCATCCGGCCCTTTGCTGTACCATTGTCAGGCGCTTGGGTGTTCTTGCTCATTTGAACATCGCCTGCATCGTCCGTCAAAGCGGTCTCAGCCGCATCGTCTTGATCCTCAACTGAGTCGTCCTCATCCTCGTCATCGTCCGAATTTGGGGCGAAGGTAGGGAATTTTCTTATCTTCGTAGACCTATAAGGTATCGTATTCTACATCGTTGACTCTCTTCTCGCTCTCTCTCACGCACAAAATCCATACGGTTTCACAACATGTTGATGACAGCCAAGACGAAAGAGGAGGACAAACATGTTGATGGTGCCCTGCGCAGCGGAAGCGGTTAGGAACATGATCTTAGTGCCCACTGAAAAAGGGTCATCGATGCACTTTCCAACCTCAAAAGGGACGGCCGTTCCGAGTTCCGAGGGATGTGTGCAAGTTGCGTCGATTGTGGAGACTGCGTATGTTCCACTAGAAATTCC
>JBKJSI010000392.1:0-12735 GCA_046595915.1 Pirellulaceae bacterium | reverse complement strand
GTGCTCTATGAAATGGTGCCGCCGCCACGCCATTTGGCCTTTGCGATCACCACTCGTATCAAGGTGATGGCCGAACTCGATATCGCCGAACGCCGTTTGCCCCAAGACGGTCGTATCGAACTCACGGTCGGTGGTCACCAAGTCGACCTTCGTATCAGCGTCTTGCCGACTCTGTTCGGTGAGAGTGTTGTTATGCGAATCTTGGATCGCTCAGTCGTTTCGCTCAATCTGGCGAAAGTCGGCATGGATGCGGCGACACTCAAGCACTTCCGCCAAGTGATCGACCGACCCAACGGCGTTATTCTGGTCACCGGGCCAACAGGCTCCGGCAAAACGACCACGCTCTATTCCGCGCTGACCGAGCTCAACCACATTGGCGACAAGCTGATCACGACGGAAGATCCGGTTGAGTACGACATTGATGGCATCATTCAGATTCCAATCGATCACGATATCGGAGTTACTTTTGCCTCCTGCCTCCGCGCCATTTTGCGGCAAGATCCCGACATCATTCTCGTGGGTGAAATCCGCGATACCGAGACGGCGGAAATCGCCATTCAAGCATCCCTAACCGGGCACTTGGTGTTCAGCACCCTGCACACCAATGACGCTCCCACTACCGTGACCCGCCTTAAGGATATGGGCGTTCCCGCGTTTTTGATTACGGCGACCGTCGAGGCGATTTTGGCCCAACGACTGGTCCGCCGAGTTTGCCCCCAATGTCGCGAGGAAATTCCCGCTACTGAAGAGATGCTCGCCGACCTGAATTACACCCGAGAGACCCTCGGGAACAAGAAGTTCTTCCGAGGCGCCGGCTGCGACGTTTGCAATAACACGGGCTACAAGGGCCGCGTCGGGTTATTCGAGTTAATGATCATTACTGACGAAATCCGCGAAATGATCATGACCAACCAGTCCGCCGACGAGTTGCGGGCAGCCGCCAAACGCAATGGAATGATCCCGCTGCGGGATTATGGAGTGGCATTTATCCACGAAGGCGTCACTACCTACGACGAAATTTTGCGCGAAACGATCGTCGAAGCATAATTTTGATGGTTTTTTGATCTTTTTCTTGACCGCGACCCCCTTGGTCGCCATTAGTTACATCGTGCAGACCGACTTTTTGGGGAGATAGCCATGCCCAAGTTTCAATTCGAAGCGATGGACGCCAAAGGCGGCGAGATTCGCGACGTCATTGAGGCGGCCAACGAACAAGAAGCGCAGACCACCATTCGCGGCAAAGGTTACTTTGTCACGAAAATCCAGGTGGTCCGTGTTTCTAAGGAAGTTGGCCCCGGCAAAAAGAAGAAACGTGGCTTCGCCATGGGCGGCGCCGGCGGCAAGGCGATGTGCGCGTTTACCCGCCAATTGGCCATTCTGCAAGACGCCGGTTTGCCAATCGTCCGCAGCCTTCGAATTCTCGAAGGGCAATGCAAAGGCGGGAAGCTGAAGTACGCGTTGCAGGATGTGGTCGATAATATCGAGTCGGGAGCTACGCTTTCCGAAGCGCTCTCCAAATCGCCCAAAGTCTTTTCCCGCCTTTACGTGAACATGATCAAGGCGGGCGAAGCGGGCGGCGCCCTCGAAGTCATCCTCAACCGCCTTGCCGACTTTATGGAACGAGCCCAAGCGCTCAAACGTAAAGTCATCGGCGCCATGATTTATCCCTGCGTCGTTATTTTCGTCGCGGTCGGCATCCTCACCGGCATTATGATTTTCATCGTGCCCACCTTCGAAAAGATGTTCGAAGAGTTCGAGCTCAAGCTGCCAGCCCCCACGCTGCTCCTCATGGCGATTTCCCGAGGCTGCGTCAACTATTGGTACCTAATTCCCGCCTTCCCGCTGGCATTTTTCATCTTCATCAAACTGATGAAGAAGTTTAAGCACGGGCGCATGGGCTGGGATCTATTCATGCTCAAATTGCCGATTATCGGCGCCCTTACCGAAAAGAACACGCTCGCCCGCACAATGCGAACTCTGGGAACCCTGATTTCCTCAGGCGTGCCGATTTTGGAAGCTCTTAATATCACCAAGGAAACCGCCACCAATGCCATGTTCGAAAAGATCTATGGCAAAGTGATCGAAGCAGTGCGTGAAGGCGAAACGATCAACAAGCCGCTCAAGCAATATTCGCGGCCCGGCTTCCATCCCGTGGCCGCGTTCTGGTGGTTCATGTGTGGCATGGGTCCCTTTATCCCCATTTTGCCGCTGCCTGGCATGCTTCAAATCGGCGGCATCTGCGGCGCCGGCTTGGGCACGTTGATGGTGCTCTTCTATCTTCTCCGCATGAACGCTCGCGTGATCGATGACCTCGTCGTCAACATGGTCGACGTCGGTGAAGAAACAGGCGAGCTAGACAAGATGCTTTATAAGGTCGCCGACACCTACGACGACGAAGTGAAAACGCTGACCGATGGTTTGATGGCGTTGATCGAGCCGTTGTTGATCGTGTTCCTCGGCGGCGCCGTCGGCTTCATCGTCATCGCGCTCTTCATCCCGCTGATTAGCCTCATTACCAATCTCTCCAAGTAGTTCTTGGTGCGGTTTTTCGACTCACATCGCAGATCACCACGGAAATAAATCCAGTTCAGGAGGCCGGACCATGAAAGTAACTCGCCCAAAAAATCGCAGGGCCGGCTTCACGCTGGTGGAATTGCTCGTGGTGATCTCGATTATCGCCGTGCTTTCAGCGCTGCTAACCGTGGGGCTGTATGCGGCGTTTAATGCGAGCAAGTCTTTTGTGCTAGGCAATGAAGTTACTCAGATTTCGTCTTCAATTGAACAGTTCAAGTCAAAACTTGGCAGCTATCCACCCGATATGCAAAGCTCGTCTGGTTTCAATGCTTTCGTCGGCAAGGCTTATCCTCGGTCGGATCGTCCAGCAGTCAATGCGTTCGTAACGGCGGCGGGTGGCAGAATCGACCCTGCGGAGGCACTGGTACTATATCTTGCATATACGTCGACTGATCCCCGATATCCTTTCCGATTCGCCACGCTAATGGCCGGAAATTCCTCGGCATGGCAGTCCCCATCTTCTGACTTGGCTAATTTCTACAGCTTTCCACCAGGAACTTTGCGGGACTTGGACACAGACGGCTTCCCAGAGTTCGTGCAAGTGAACGCCAAGGGAGCGCCTCTCGTTTATTTTGATGCTCGCACATACACACAGACTTCCGCAATAACCAATGGAAATCCATTAATTAGTTTCCAAAGTACATTCTATCTGACTGGGCCAGCCGTGCCCTGCGCCTCAGTCTACGACAGTTCGACAAATCGGTACACGTTCTTTAATCCCACTTCCTATCAGCTAATTTGTGCAGGGCAGGACGGCGAATTTGGCATCGATTTGAGCGGCCCGCGTAAGTATCCCGTGATCAACCCGGCCGCCGCACTAGCCTTGCCGCGAGTTTCAGAGTCGGATGGAGATAACATCGCAAATTTCACTTCTGCGAAGAAATTCGACATTTACCTTGCTCAGTAAGTTCGATGTGATTTTTCCCGGAGCAGCAGACCATGAAACGACGAGCCAGAAAAAGCACGAGCCGAGCGTTCACGCTCATCGAACTCATGCTCGTCATGGGAATGATGGCGATATTGATGGCGGCTACGGGCTTGGCGTTAGCTCAAGCGATGGAACAGGGCAGAGTTTCTCGCACGCAGGCCCAGATCGCTCGAATTCATGGGCTTTTGATGACAAGGTATGACACCTATCGCACAAGGTCGATACGTATCCCGTCCACATTTGGAGTCCCGCAAAATGCGAGAACTCTAGCGATCAGACGCCTAAATATGCTTCGTCAGGTAATTCGTTTTGAAATGCCAGAACGCCCAAATGACATTGGAATTCTCAATGCGGGTGTGGTGGATCCCCCGAATCCCGATCCGAACCCTCTTTATCAGCTCTCTGCGATGCCCTCTATTTCGAATTCATATCGGCGATTACTGACGCAAAACTATCAAACTCGCACGTCCCGTGGTGGTAACCATTTCTTTTTGGACTTGCGAAATTGTGAGAGTGAGTGCCTCTACCTAATACTCTCTACAATCCAAGATGGAGATACAAACGGGTTGGATTTCTTGTTGCCAAGTGAAATTGGTGACACCGATAAAGATGGAATGAATGAGATATTAGATGGATGGGGTACGCCAATTGTCTTCTTGAGATGGGCTCCGGGATTCGTCTCGCCACTTCAAAATCACTTAGATCCTGATCCATTTGATCCCCTGAAGGTTGACCCAAGTCGTACGCATCCAGGAACGGGACAAGTAATTCCAAACTATCAGCTCGTGCCACTAATATTTTCTTCGGGCCCGGATGGACGATTGGGGCTTTGGACTCGTAAGCGTAACCCAGGATCGACCGAAATTCTGCACGATTTCTCAATTCCAGCTCAAAATCAGTTAGCGATTTCTAATGATCCATACTGCTTCCCAAATCCAACAAGTGATTTGCCGGGAGAAGATAACTATCAATTCGGCCAGCGCTATGTCGGCCCTGATGGATTAGAAGTTTCGGACAACATAACTAACCATTTCTTATCTAATAAGTAATACTTACTCCTAACATTCATCCATACGGCTTTGGGCCATCATGTTGCGAATTCACACAATTCGACGCGGTTTTTCGATGATCGAGTTGTTGATCGTAGTTGCGATCAGCATGCTGCTCATTGCCATCGCGATTCCGTTTATTCGTCCGGCGCTCGCCAGCAATAAGCTAAGAGAAGCGGCTCGGCAGGTGAACACCTATTTGGTCGGAGCGAAAGCACGCGCGGCGGAAAATGGTCGGCCATTTGGTGTGCGTTTGGTTAGGAGTTGGGTCGATCAAACTGGCGACCCTAACGAATGTTATCGTTTGCAGTATGTGGAAGTGCCGCCCTACTATTCGGGCGATGTGGAAGGGGCTTTGATCACGGTGGGTGGGCCAGGTGGGCCTGCGCCGTCCCCTCCCCCCCCAACTCAGTATGAGTTTTTTGCCTCTGTTCCCAACAATGACCCGGCTAGCTTGTCACTCGCCCTCGTTCCAACAGATACGAGTGGTTCGCCACTTGTAACGCCTGGCGATTTGATTCGCTTCAGCTATTCCGGTGTTTGGTATCGAATTATCGACATCTTTCAAGGGCAAGGCCACACTGCGGCAAACGACACTGTTTTGCGATTGAGCGTGTTAGCGAATCCTGCGTTGCCGCCTGTAGGCGTTGGCAATCAACCTTGGCCTTCGAATCCCAGCGTGGGAGTCAATCAACCGTTTGCACCTAAATCACAGTCACTTCCGTATCAAATTTTTCGCCGCCCGCGCGTCGCCGGTTCGGCTACGCTCGAACTTCCCCGAGATACCAGCATCGATTTGTCGCTATCCGGTTTTGGAGGAGTAGGTAATCAATTCGTCGCAAGTAGCGTGACGGATCAGTCCCCCGTCGATATCGTCTTCGATCCTTCCGGGCGCGTTGCTTTTCTTTCCTTTCAAGGCAGTTTGTTGCCTGCTCCAACAGAATCTATCTACCTGATGGTCGGAAATACCGACCAAGTTTGGCCAAGGGCGGGTCTGGTAAAGGCGAATGGATTGCCAGCGAACATTGGCCAACCAGCGATTTTCCCATCCGATCCAGATGACTTTCCAGGAAACATCGCAAACAGCGAGACCTTTTGGGTGGGAGTGCAGCAGACGACGGGCTCAATCTTGACTGCGGAAAATCTTGGCGCGCCTAGCAACTCAAAGTTGAATTCAAGCGGAACGCCTATCACCAATCTTCACGGATACTTTGTTCCTGACATTGGTCTCGCCCGTGACTTCGTTCGTTCTGGCGTTTCGAAAGGGAGCCGTTAATGTTGCGTGACATCCCTTTGCGAACGCGCCGAAAACAATCCGCCAAGCGGGACGGCCTCTCGATCCTTGAGGTCATGGTATCCATTGGCATCTTGGTGCTGGGACTCCTTGGCGTTATCGCCTTGATTCCGATTGCCGCACAGAAGTTACGCCAAGGAATCGCGCTTGATGACGCAACAGCGGTTGCTCGCGCCGGCGTGGCTGATCTCCAAGCTCGGGACGGAACTAATATTCAAAAATGGCTACGCTATCAGCCTCAAGGATTTCGATTGCCTGCGGCAGCAAATCCGCCCACTGTTAACTCGATGAGTAACTTATGGGGCGTGCAGATGAGTAATCCATCATTCCCAGATTCGTTTGTTGCACCGACCTGGGCTATTTGCATTGATCCAATGATGTATGAGTCGGCGATCATTCAGAATGGCGCCGGGCTCGATGCCTGCTTTTTTCCTTATCAGCCAAATGGAGCTACACTCGATGCATCGGCAGTTCGAAATGGATTGATGGGCACGGTTCCTGGGCGAATGCTGCGCGTTACCATGAATTGGAACGCGATTGATTGGCGAACTCGTTCATCGAATTTTCCGAACCAAGCAGTTTTTCCTTTCGACCCAGTGAGTTTTAACGTTGGCCTCGCTAATTCCATGTGCGTTTCGACGGATGATTTACTGCTCACTTCGCCGGGCCAGGAACCGAGTGAGGGAATGCTAGGTATAACGGTCTCGCAGACGGATGCCCCGGCATCTCAGCATGACGTTAGCATGCAGTCGTGGGATGATCCATTGGCAACTCCAACAAAGCGAAATGCGGATAGTCGCATTTCTTGGTTCGCAACTCTTGTCCCTTTGCCGGGCAGTATTGCCGGCGGATCGAGGTATTGCACCCTTTCCGTGGCGGTCGTGGAACGTCGCGACCTAACGGTTGACATCACGCGGGCAAACGTTGTCGACTCCACTACCGACGCCCTTCAAAATGTCGAATCCGAACGCACGACCGGTGTTCGATTTATCGGCGGTGGACTCGCTGGCGGCGAGGTGCAGCTCGTTTCATACCGGACGCCGGATCCCCCCGTAGCATCAGACCCCGATGACACTAACAGCATCAATACGCTTTTGGCCAAGAAGAGCTTAACCAGCGTGCGCGAAGGTAATTGGATTCTCATTAGCGGTCCCGGCGGCGCCATGGGACACATTTTTTATTGGTATCGCATAGCCTCGATCGATCCTCAGCCATCCCGCAATCCCTTCAATTCTTCAGAGATTGTCCGTACTGCAACGCTTCGCGGTCCCGATTGGCCGGTAGGTGTCGCCTATCCGAATGGAATGGCCGAAGCAACTATTATTTCCAACGTTATCAACGTCTTTGAACAAACTGTCGACGTTCGTGAAGAGTGATTTTTAGCACCTTTCATTTCTGCACTTCCCTGCGAGTTGAAAATTCATATCGATCCGCTGGCGGATCACGCCCTATGTTCGCCGCCGCATTGATTCGCGGCGGTGCGAGTTCCTTAAGGGACTTCACGTCACAGAAAACCTGTCTGCCCTTGCGAAAGGAAAGCGATATGTCGCTTTACCAGCCAAAATCCAGCCGAGTTTCAAAACGCTCCAGCCGCCGCGCCCGTAACGGTGTGGTGCTGCTACTCGTCGTCACGTTGCTCGTGATGTTCCTGCTGATCGGTGTGACCGGCGTGATCGTCGCCACCGCGTTTCACACCAGCGCCAAATCGGCCTCGCGAATGACTTTGCGAGAAGTGCGGAATGAAGATTTTACCGATCGAGTGGTGATGCAATTATTGCGCGGAACAGATTCGCGATCGGCGTTGTGGGGACATGACTTACTGGGAGATTTGTATGGGATTGACGGGATTTCGGGCACAGTGCAGGCGGCATCGGTCGATGCTCCGACCGCCGGTCAGTTTCTCATCATTAATGGCACGCTGGCGGACCCAAGTCCCACGGCATCATTCATTGCGCCGGATCACTTCGTTGGCCGAGTTCTTACTTTTGTTGATGGACCCTGTGCTGGAAAAAGCACCCGCATTACTCGCTTCGATGCGGTGAACCCCGCCCAACTCACTGATGGCACCACTGCGGGCAACGCCGTTATCTATCAATTTGCCTTTGATAGCCAAGGAAGTTCGTTTGACTTCTCCGTTCCCGCGCTGATCGTGGGCAATCGATTTGTGATCAATGGTCAACCGTTCAATGGCACCGGCGCTGGTTACAAGACAACTTGGTCGCGAGACGAGTTTGGAACGCTACGGGATCCTACCTCTCATATGTATCCGGATGATCCGAACACGCTGAACACATTAAATCAAACGATTCCATTTGATCACGATGGTGTTGCTGGCACCGCCGCGTCGCAGATTCACACTTGTGTTTTGCCCAACTACAAGGCCTATGCCGCCAATCTTCCTGCATCCCTTGCTCCCTATTTGGGCGGCGCGGACGAGCCCTATGACAGCGTGAGCCTACAGGATATGGCGCTATCATGGACGCCGAGCGTAGTCACTCCTCAAACGCCGATCATTCCTTCATTTTATCGCTATCAATTGATTCGCTATTTGCGCGACGTGGTTTTCACCAATGATACATCACTCGACGCATCGGGCATTGATTCGGACACGAGCAATGCCTTCATCGATACGACCTACGCGGCACTTTCGCCGCAGCAACGTTATGCGCTTTGGAACATCTTAAATCGAGCAATCCTTCGTCCGCTTCCAATTCCAAATCAGTCCGCTTTTCCCGTTATCCACCCGTCTGGTTTACCAACATTTTTGCCATCGCACGCCAATTTCACGGGCGGCAATGCATCATTCATTTTGAATCCGGCATCAACGATTAAGCAATTTCTCTCACAATTGGCTGGGGACATTAACCCCGGCGTTCCTTCTTTCGTCCTCGACGCCGATACCGATGGCGATCAGGTTCCCGATGCGATTTGGATCGATCCAGGTTTGCCGGTTCAAACAGCGCGCGATGGTCGGCGTTTTAAGATTTTAGCGGCGATTCAGGTGCGCGATCTGAACGCCAATCTCAATGTAAATACGATGACGAGCGGTCCGATTGTTAGCAGCCAATTAACGCAGCTCGATCCAACGGTCATTCAGAGTTTGGCAGTGCAATTACCAGTCGGCCGAGGGAGCGGTTACGGTCCAGCAGAGATAACTCCGCTTAACGTGTCAGGTGGCAGTCAAGACCTGCCTCTATTATCAGATGCTCCGCCGCTACTGGTTGGCAACGTTCCCCAGCAAGTATTGGGACGTTATGGCGACTCTCCGGGTGCCGCAGAGCCTGGCCCGCCAGTATCGCTGCCTCGCGCACCAACTGACTCGACCAATTTGATTCCCAAGCTTAAAGCGCCTGCGCCTTATACTACCACTGATTTGTTGGGAATGGGGCAAATTGGATTTGACCGTGATGGTCAGCCAATCCATGTATTTCAGACACTATCAGCAAGCGCAAATCCAGCGTTCCGCTTCGCTAAACCTGAATACTCCCCTTACGCCTTCGATCCAAATCGCCGTAACCAAAAATATGACCAGCCATTTACGGAAGCAGAATTAGAACGGATGTGGCGCAAGCTCGATGTGGATGGTTCGATCAACCCAACTCGCATGCAGGTATTGGCCTCAACAACTGCGTTCGGTGTTGACCCATCGACGGGTAACGCTGCCGCCGCATTTAGTCTTCGCGCGTTAACTTCGATTAGCAATCACATTCCGACGCCGGGCAACTTGCCAGCCGCCGAACTGCGTCGCTCGAACATCGTTGGACCAGGGTCGACTTATAGTGCTCAGATTTATACTCGCGTCTTAAAAGCCTTAACGCTGGCCGATCCGGGTAACGCATCCAGCACTTTGCAACAAAAACAGACCTTCGCGCGTAACAGTGTTAGCACGCTTGTTCCTTTTGAAGTGCGCCACGGATTTCCGATGAATGTAAACCGCCCCTTTGGAAATGGCGCCGATGAAAATGGCAACGGAGTTATTGATGAAACCTTGTTGGTGGGTGCAGCAGCAACAGCCGAAGACCTTTCTATCGGCACGCCACCGGGCCGAGCCTTTGTCGACACCAACAACGCCGTCGACGGCACCGGTTCCACAATCCGAGACAACTTCCCCCAATACGGTCAAGCAACGAGCAACTTCACGAACGGCGAATATTCGATTGGCAACGGTAATCTCATCGATCCGCGAGTGCTTTACGCACGGCATTTGTACTGCTCGGCAGCTTTTGCATTGTCACAAAGCAACGGCACCCTCTTTCAATATCCAACCACGCCTGGGGCAGTCAATCCCACGCTTCGTCGACTCGCCCAATGGGCAATCAACTGTGCTGAATTTCGCGATCCTGATGGAATTATGACCGCTTTTGAATATGACACTAATCCCTTTGACGGATGGAATGTTAATGGCGATCCCATTAACAACATGGGAGAGACGACTCGCGACTTGGTTTGGGGATGTGAACAGCCAGAATTGTTGCTGACCGAAGGAACGGCCTTTCATGATCGCCGAGTCGTGGACGTGGCAAGTGCAGTATCGGATCCACCTCACAGAACTATTGCTAATGGGGATAATGCTGCTCGAACCGTCAAAGACATGGATCAGGCGAAGTTCCCGCAGGGCTCGCTGTTCTTCGAGCTTTATTGCCCTCGCCCGCGCCAAGCGGCGCCGCCGAATCCAATCAACCCATTGAATCCCTTAAGCCCTGTCAATTTGGTTCAATACGGGGTATTTCCGCCTGAGCTTTACAATGTAAATCCTGCAAACGGATCGGCGGCTCTTGCACTCGATCGCGTTGCTCCGGCTCAGCCAGGACTTCCTGAGACACGCCGACCGGTTTGGCGAATCATGATCTCCAAGAAGCTGCGCGATCGCAATACGCAAGGAAGTACTACTCTTCCTCCAGGACCGGTTCCGCCAAGCGATTACTTTGATGCATCTGCTTATGCCGGCGCGATGCCAACCGATCCCAATCCCGTTGACCTGCGAGATTTGGTGACCTATCAACCCGAAGACATGTTCCCGCGCATCATGCCCACAAGCCCCGGGCAGGATCTCGCCCTTCGTCAAGACCCTGCGCAATATCCTGACACGGACTACAACGATGACGATCGATATGTTTGGTTTACGAATTTTGATCCAACCGCTGCGACAGGAAGTGGCGGGCTTGGCTTTACGGCGCCCCAAGCACAGCGAGTTTTCTACAACCGACTCGCCACCAGCACCCAGCTCGCGCCTGGCAGTTATATGGTGATCGGCCCACGAATATCGACTTCCATGGGCAGCACCTCACCTCAGGCGATCAAGCTTCAGTATCGAACTGGCTTCCAGTCGCCGCCCGCAGCAAATGATCTGGAGGTTTTGGTCACAGACACCAATGGAACGAAATCCGGCGGAACGCTGCCACCAATTCCAACGGATCTAAGTAGTGGAATTGGAAATGTTCAATCGATGGAATACATGGTCGTTGCGTCGAATTTGCCTTCGAATTGGGAACCAGTGACCAAGGAGTCACTCGTCGTTGTTCCCGCAGCCAATATGAATCCACCAGTGAAGGCCGTTGGGCTAAATATTTCGATGCCGTTATCAGAGGCATCTGTGATCGGTGGCGCAGCGAATTCCTATTGGCAAAAAGGCGCGGCAGGTGCTGACCATGAACCCAATACGCCGGCCGAAGAAATCTGCGATGACCCCATCAATCCAACGATTCCCGCGCCTGAAGACTTACCCTTTGACGAAGGCCCAGGCTCCCTCCTTGTCCGTGATGGAATTATGCAAAACGGTGCACAAAGCACCGGAACCTATCAGGGATATCGGGCGGCGTTCTTACAACGATTGGCGAATCCTCTATTGCCGTGGAACCCAATGCCAACTTTGAACGATCCGACTCCAGTCGGCTTTAACGCGGGCCTCCCGGTGAATCCATATATCACAGTCGATTGGATTTCTCTTGATCTAACGGTTTTTAATGGCGAAGTCGCTAACGTCCCTACGGATCCCTTTGATAGTGGAACAGCGGCTCCTCCTGTTCAATTTCAAACACGAGAAAAAGGAAATTCAACATCGATCAGCGCATTCCCGTGGACCAATAGCCAAAACGTATTTGGAACCGGAACGCCAGGCGCGTCAACCTTGCCATTTAACTACGACCTGAAACACACTTTGGGATTCTTGAATGAGTCGCTTGGTGGCGCAACACGTAAATTCGACATGGGAATGTCGCTCTACAATTACAACGGATCACCACCACAGCCCTTCCCATGGCTTGCTTGGTACAACCACTCATTTAACTCTCCAGGCGAAGTAATGTTGGTGCCCGCCTCAAGTGCTGGGCGGTTGTTTCACGAATACGGCGACATTCAGAAGATTGCAGGCCCACCTGTCGAGAATGATGCCGTCAGTCAAGGAATTTACACGCCGCCTGTGGGTGCCCCCACCTCCTTCATGCGCGATGTTTCCGCAGACTTTGTTTCGGGAGGGTCAGTACCAAATGGTGGTTTCTTGCCTTTCCCGCATCTGCTTAATTTCTTTCAGGTATCTAAAGGATTGACGGCTAGTGGCAATGTAGCTACTTACCCTGCGAATCAATTCAGAGCCGACTTCTCCCGGCTCCTTGATTTGCTAAGTATGCCTGGTCCCTTCATGGGTGCTGAGCAGTGGTACCACCCAACTGATTTTGCCGCCGCTGCCACCGGATCGATGGCGGATGGATATCGCCCCCCGTTCAACTATTTACCGAATTTTAGAGAAGCGGGAAGGTTGAATCTCAATACGTTGGGCGACTACGACTCGACAATTCCTGTGCCAACGCCCGTTTGGAACGCATTGACAGCGAACTTGCCAAACGACCCAGGTTCATCTACCGGCTCGCCGACTTTCGACAGTTTCAATCAAA
>JBKJSI010000071.1:0-4248 GCA_046595915.1 Pirellulaceae bacterium | reverse complement strand
TCCCAGAAGTAATACTGGATGCCCTGCACCCATTCGAAGTAACTGACCGTCACGCCGCCCGCATTACAGATCACGTCCGGCACGACGAGAACACCGCGTTCTTCGAGAACATCATCTGCTTTGGCATGGGTCGGCCCATTCGCGCCTTCCAAAATCAATTTGGCTTTGATCTTCTCCGCCCGCGCGGCAGTGATCTGCCCTTCCATCGCGGCAGGAATCAGGACTTCGCAGTCCAGCGACCAAAACTCTTCATTGTCAATTCGCTCGCCGGCTTTGCATTCTGCAATTCCGCCGGTCTTTTCTTGAGCCTCAAGTAAATCCGCGAGTGGCAAGCCGTTGGGGTTGTAGATGGTGCCCGTATTGTCCTGCACAGCGACAATCTTCGAACCCGCCTGCGCAAATAGTTCTGCAGCCGATGAACCCACGTTACCGAAGCCCTGCACGATCACTCGCGCGGTTTCCAGCGACAGGTTTTGCCGCTTCGCGGCTTCGCGTCCGCAGACAAACACGCCTCGTCCCGTCGCTTTGACGCGCCCCAACGAGCCACCCAAGTCGATCGGCTTGCCGGTCACGACGCCGGTTGCGGTGCCGCCAACGTTCATCGAATACGTATCCATCATCCACGCCATGATCTGGGCATTCGTATTCATGTCGGGCGCGGGAATGTCTTGCTGCGGCCCAATGATGAAACCGATCTCACTCGTGTAACGCCGCGTGACTCGCTCTAGCTCCTTAGTGGAATGTTTTTTGGGGTCGATTCGAACGCCCCCTTTCGCGCCGCCAAACGGCAGATTCACCGCCGCATTCTTAATGGTCATCCATGCCGCCAGCGCCATCACCTCCTCAAGAGTCACTTCAGGATGGTACCGCACGCCACCTTTACCAGGCCCGCGCGACAAGTTGTGCTGAACGCGGAAACCCTCAAAGTGCCGAATCGTCCCATCATCCATCTCGATGGGGATATCGACGATCAGCGCCCGCTTGGGATGCTTCAGCGTTTCAGCAAAACGCGACAGGGGGCCGAGAAATGGCAGAACGCGATCGACCTGCGTCAGATAGGTCGCCCAAGCGCTATCAGGCGTAGCGCTCACATAGGAAAGGGAATTGGCCATCACGCTGCATCCTCAATGTTGAACCGACCAAAGCGGGAGGTCCAATATCTTAACGCATCAACGTGGCTCAATAGGAGTGCAGATCTATTTCCCCAAGAGTCGTCGAGTTAAAGGGATAATGGCGAACGCCCAACCAGGTCCCTAATTGGCTGTCGTTGGCGCTTCCACCGTTGGCTTTGCTTCAAATGCCTTTTTCAGCGCCGCTTCACCACCGACCACCGGCAATTCCAAGGAGGTGCCTGCCAAGTCGACTGTCAGCTGCGTACCCGCTTTGGGCCACAAGGTGTACTCGCGATCGCTTGAGAAAATCATCAAGCCAATTCGCTTGCCGGCAGGAATAATTTGATCGTCTGGCTGAAGTTCGAAGGCGAACTCATAGAACTTGCCGGGCTCCAGCGGCTCGCCCTTGGTGAGCGACTTGTAGTTTTGTGGGTCAGCCCAGCCGCGGGTGATGATCGATGCTGGCGTATCGAGATCGCCCTGCCGCTCACCTAGCGGCAGCGGCACGAGCCACACTGACAGGTTCGCGGCAGGCTTATCGCACGCCATTTTGATCTTGAATTTGGCAACGCCCGAGATGTGAACCGCTTCACTCAATTCCGGCGTGACGTAGAGCAAGCGGTTTTCTGAAATTTCCGCTTTCACCAGTTTGGTCCCAGCAATGGACGCATCATCGGTTAGCGTCTCCTTGGCATCCGTTGGTGTTTGTTCTAAGCCAAGTCCACCAAGGCTTCGACCACCTGGCGAAAGAAAGAGGGTGGACTCCTTTGCTTCCGGGTTTGGAAAATCGGCGTAGGGAGTCGGTTTGCGCTGATCTTTTCCCTCTCGCACAATCCAAGCCTTGGGTTCTTTCTCTACACCATTTTCAACACCGAAGAGGTAGCGCGTGAACCATTTATTCATCATCTCCATCGGTGGATCGCCGCCGTGCCAACGTTGGTGATAATAGATTTGAGCGGGCACGCCCTTTTCTTTGAGCGCCTTGTAGATGCGATAACTGTGCTCGGGCATGACATTCCAGTCATTGAAACCATGCGCCATCAGCGTCGCGGCTTTGTAGGGCTTTAGGTCATGGATGTAATCGCGGCCTGCCCAGAAATCGTTGTAGTCGCCGGTTGCACGGTCGCGGCCTTCGGCTAGTTCCTTGTCGCGAATCTCTCCGTCACACTTTTCTCGCATCTCCGGATCACCGCTGTGAATGAAGTTGTACAATACGTCGATGTCTTCGCCGGTGTAGCCGCCTGGATGTCGAACCAATCCATTGGAGCGGTAGTAGTTGTAATACGACGTGTTCGGCGCAACGGGGATGATCGCTTCAAGCCCATCGACGCCAGTTGTGGCCGCTGCGATAGGAAGAGTGCCGTTGTACGAAGTGCCAGTCATGCCGACCTTACCCGTACACCAAGCTGCCTTGATCTCGACATCGCCATCAGGCGTCGTAAATCCCTTCGCTCGACCATTGAGCCAATCGATGACGGCTTTTGGCGCGAGGGATTCGTTATCGCCACCGACAGAGGGGCAACCTTGTGAGCGGCCTGTACCTGGTGAACTCGAATGAACGACGGCGTAGCCGCGCGGAACCCATTGATTGGCGCCGCCAGACGGGATCATCGTCATATCTTTTTTATAAGCAATGGGCTTAGGGTTTTTGTGTTCCTTCGGCGCCTGTCCTAGTTCTTGCTCGGGATTCCAAAAGGTTTCCTTATCGAGCCCCGCAGTGCCAGCAAAGTAAGGGCTGGTCATGTAAACCACCGGAACCTTCAGTCCCTCTGTATCGGTTTGCTGCGGTCGCGTTACATCGACATGCATGCGATCCTTTTTGCCATCCTTATCCGAGTCGAATTCGGCTTCGACCCACAAGTATTCCTTAATCCACTCGGCGGGCTTGTTGAACTCGGGCACCACTTGGGCTTGGCCATCTTTGAAGACAGGCTTGGCCGGGGCAGTCGCCACTTTTGGCGTTTCCTGGGCCGGCTTCGCTGGCTCATCTTGGGCAGAGACTCGATTCGAAAAAAACAAAGCGCAGGCGCTTAGCAATAGCGCCAAATGCCGCATCAGGCCGCCAGTAGCGAGCGAAGTCATGAAAATCTCGACTTGGAAAAGAGTTTTGAGCGAAGGTCCGTCGCCCCGACGAGATGAAAATCTAACATGGCCCAAATCGCTTGTCGATTTACCCGCGACCCTGGCCGAACATCGTCGAATAAGCTTGAAACTAGCCAATCATCAATCTACCTTGCGCAACCGCAACGGCGAACGAATTCGCAATTCGCCTTTTGTAGCCCTCAGCTCCACTACCAGTTCCACTTCTCCCACCGGTTCGCCCATTTCAAATTCAAAACTCTGGGCCTGCCAATCGCTATCTCCGCTAACTGCATTTTCTCGATTCGCCCCCGAAATACGCAGTCCACCACCGCGTCCTTTCTCATCGACAATCGGCTCGACTTCACTCGCCTTCATTTCCGCTTCCAATTGATATTTACCCTGCCTCAGGAGCACCCGCTGCCGCCACGAAGCTAGACAGTGCTCCCCTTGGCCAACTGTAATGACATACTGCCTCGCGCCATCGATCTCGACCTGTTCGAGCTGATTCTCTTCCGCGTCATGCGGATACCAATCAACTAACTCCGCGATTCCCTTTTCACTGAATTCCAACGGCAGCGGCTCCGGCAGCGGCTCCGCGTCGGGTTGAGAGATTTGTTGGCGCAGCTTGCCCGCGCGAGCGACTAGTCGCTCCTTTAATTGCCGGACCACTTCCTCGTGATGTCGCGCCGCGTCTTCCCCTTCCTTCTTGAAATACTCTCCAAGCGGTTTGTCGAGCGCGTCGACCTTCGCTGCTAACGCTTCCGCCGAGAACTGCGGCAAGAGCTGCTTCAGTCTTTCCCGATATCGCTCTCGCCAAACTGGATTTCTCATCACCGCCGAAGCGACAATCGTGCCTGGCTGTAGTAGCACCGGGAAGTCTGAATCTTGAAACATCTGATCCATCCCATGCGGTAAGAAACGCGCCTTCTGGCTTTCGGAATCAAAATAGATGCGATAGTTATTCTTGTTGGCGGTGTATCCACCCCAGTGGCACATCATCAATTCGAGCGTTATGAAATTGATGAAGGCATTAACGTCGAGCAGCCTGTCAACT
>JBKJSI010000047.1:0-21221 GCA_046595915.1 Pirellulaceae bacterium | reverse complement strand
AATCGAGCCTCTGGACCGAAGGGATGGGGGAATGGGCTGACTTGCCCGGTTTTTCCGCCGAGACGCTGACGGCTTCGAAGCGACGCTATCGAGTCGTGGCGCTCGACTTTGGAATGAAATGGAATATTCCGCGCCTACTGCATGAAGTGGGTTGTGATGTGACCGTGTTGCCGGGCAATGCTTCGAGTGCCGAAGTGCTCTCTCATTCGCCGGAGGGAGTTTTTCTTTCGAATGGCCCTGGCGACCCAGAACCGCTTGAGTATGCGATTTCCACGATTCGTGAATTGATTCCGCAAACGACGGTTTTTGGCATCTGCTTAGGACACCAACTTTTGGGCCTCGCTTCGGGCGCAAAGACCTTTAAGCTCAAGTTTGGACACCGTGGGGCAAATCAGCCGGTAATCAATTTGCAATCGGGGCGAGTGGAAATCACTGCCCAGAATCATGGGTTTGCTGTTGACGAGGCTTCCCTGCCTAAGGAGTTGGAAATTACCCACCGTAATCTCAATGACAACACCGTCGCGGGCATTCGGCATCGAAAGTTGCCTGCTTTTAGCGTGCAATATCACCCGGAAGCCTCTTCGGGGCCGCATGATAGCCGCTATCTGTTTAAGCAGTTTCGCGATTTGATGGCGAGCCAACAGGGTGCGCTGGTCTAGGTTCTCCGTTGGCCGCCCTCATTTAGGCAAATTGGGGGCATGCAACCGGCGTAATCCGCAAACTACAATGCAGAGGCTAGAAAACTCTCTCCTCTTCCCGTTTGGAAATTGATGATGCGTAAGAATGTATTGACTTGGGCTTCTGTGATTGCCGCGATTGTGATGGGGACGCTTGTCTCGAACTGGCTGCCGGCTCAAGAAAAGGACAAAGCGGAAACGACTTATACCAATCCAGCCGAAGCGGGGCCCGACTATGCCTTTCAAGGCGAATATCTCGGTGACGCCGATATCGATGGTCAGCAAATCAAGATCGGCGCACACGTCATCGCATTGGGTGACGGCAAGTTTGAAGTTGTCGGGTACTTCGGCGGTCTTCCTGGAGCGGGCTGGATGCCAGGGGACCGTGCTGTTCGCCATGAGGGAGCCAAAGAAGGCGACAAGGTTGTGTTTAAAGGCGATGACGGCATTGTGTCGACCGTTGCGGATAAGAAGATCACCGTTGTGACAGGCGATGGCCGCGAACTCGCGGTTCTCGACAAGACGGAACGACAGAGCCCAACGATGGGGGCCAAGGCGCCAAGCGGCGCAGTGGTGCTGTTCGATGGTTCGTCCGCCGATGCCTTGGAACGCGGCAAGATGGACAAGGAAAAGCTGTTGATGGCGGATTGCGAAACGAAGCAGAAGTTTGGCGACCACACGCTCCATGTCGAATTCCGCACGCCTTTCAAGCCTTTTGCTCGCGGTCAGGCTCGCGGCAATAGTGGTGTTTACCTGCAAGGTCGCTATGAGCTGCAGGTGCTCGATTCGTTCGGTCTCGAAGGAGAAAACAACGAGTGCGGCGGTATTTATCAAATTGCAAAGCCCGCCGTAAACATGTGCTTGCCGCCGCTAACTTGGCAGACTTATGACATTGACTTCACTGCCGCCAAATATGACGCGGCTGGAAAGAAGACTGCGCCTGCGAAGACGACGATTAAGCACAATGGCGTTGTCATTCATGACAATCTGGAATTGCCGAAGGGAACTCCAGGCAAGAATCCAGAAGGCCCCGGCCCGGATGTGCTCTATTTTCAGGGGCACGGCAATCCCGTGGTTTACCGGAATATTTGGATTGTTGAGAAGAAATAGTCGCTACAAAAGAGCGAATAAACAGTCTAAGAAATTGAATTAATGGCTTGATCCAGGAGTACTTCGATGAGCGCAGCTGCAGCAGGGGCTGCGGCGGCCGCCGCAGCGGCTACCGCCCAAGCAATCCGAGCTTCGGGGGGCGTTGTTCAGGTCGAGCCTGCCGAGTTTCTTTCGCTCTTGCAACGCCAATCGGAACCGCTTGTCGTTCATGCGACAGGCGGGTTTCTGTCGACGAACTATCAGTATCTCATGAGCTATAAAGGACTTGCGTTTTTCACCAAGTCCTCGGAGCCCTTGGTTTTGGGTAAGGACGTTGAGCTGATGACTGCCGGGTCGATTTGGATTCCGGGATAACTCCCTCTAGTCGAATGGCGGCATTCTAGCGGTGCTGCCGCTTGTGCTGATTAATTGAGTTAGGTGTTATTGCGCCGGCGCACTTTTACAAGCTACATTTCTTCATTCGCCGCGATTGCGCAGTTGCGCGATTGTCGTCGCCACCGTTCGAAGAGGGCTGTAGCATGTCGCGCCAGATTGGGATCGTTTTAGCGCTGGTCATCTGTTTCTCGGCCAATGCCTTTGCGCGCGACATTTTCGTGGATAACCTTGCGGGCGACGATCGGAACAATGGTTCCCAACCCGCGGCAGGCGCTGTCGGTGCGGGGCCGCTGCGGTCGATCAGCCGCGCTCTGTGGATTGCTCATGCGGGCGACCGGGTGGTTCTAACGAAAAATGCTGAGCCTTACCGCGAAATGGTTTGCTTGATTGGCCCTCGCAATAGTGGATTTGATGAAACACCCTTTGTGATCGAGGGAAATGGCGCGGTGATTGATGGCTCCGCCATGATCAATTCTGAAGACTGGGATCACGCTTTTGGTGATGTCTTTCAAGTTCGCTTTCGTTACATGTCCACTCCGCTCTTGTTTGAGGGCGAGAAGCCGCTGCCGCGAATCAAGATCGTCAGTGCCAATGACTTGTCGAAATTGCAGGTTGGCGAATGGGCGAGTTTTGGCGGGAAGGTTTATTTCCGGCCGGCGGCGGAGCGAAGTTTGATTACTTATCCCCTGGCTGGCGCGAGCATGGCTGCGGGGATCACGCTGTTCCAAGTCGATAACGTTCAGATTCGCAATTTGACGGTTCAGGGTTTTCGGATCGATGGTGTTGCCGCGCCGGATGCAGCGGAAGGTGTGCTGCTGGAGAAAGTCGTTAGCCGGGCGAATGGGCGCAGTGGGCTCAGCACGGGCGGAACTTCGAAAGTGATCGCGACGGAATCGCAGATGGTCGAAAACGGTGTCGCTCCAGTGCGAATGGAAGGATTGTGCAAGTTGAAGCTGGCTGGATGCTTGTTGGCGCCGGTTACGACGGTGGATCGCAAGGGTGGGAAGTTGACGCAGGAATAGGTTTGTGGGTTGATTTGCAGTGCTGCTGGGGGCTTGCTTTGAGCCTCGTTTTTGGGGTGAGGCGGCGATTAGCTCAATACCGGCCACTCTGTGCTGAAGTGGACTGGGTTAGTGGTTTAAAATCGATTGTAAAAGCCTGCAGTCGGCGGAGCGGCTGGGCTACGGTGAGTTGCACAATGTCAACATTGTGGTAGTGAAACCTCTCGATAGACCCGGTTTGCTGCGAAAAGGCTTCTTTTTCTCTGGTGCGCACGCAGCGTGACCTATGGTTGAGTAGGACGATTTTGCGCGGCGGAGATCGCGCGCCGTGAGACTTTCCCTCACTCACCCCCTTTCGAATTGTGCACCGACTATGAAGGCAATGAATTCCCTCGGCAAACCCGAAACGACCAAAGCGGAAGAATTTGAAGGGCTTAAGCGCAAGATCCACTCGCGGCTTGTCGACAAGCTCGACTTGTCGCGCGTTGGTGAAATGGCGGGCGATCAACTGCGGCGTGAAATTCGCCTGGTCGTCGAGCACTTGTGCGATTCAGAAGAGACACTGCTCAACCGCACCGAACGCGAGCGTCTTATTGAAGAAGTGCTCGATGAAACATTTGGTCTAGGACCATTGGAAGCAATTCTCAAAGACACTTCGATCAGCGATATCTTGATCAACGGTCCCAAGAACATCTATGTCGAACGTCGCGGCAAGATGGAGAAGACCGCCGTCGAGTTTCGCGACAACCAACATTTACTTCAAATCATTGATCGAATCGTGTCAAAGGTCGGCCGTCGCTGCGACGAAGTCAGCCCGATGGTTGACGCTCGCTTGTCAGACGGCTCCCGCGTTAACGCGATCATCCCGCCTCTTGCGTTGGACGGCGCCGCGGTCTCGATTCGTCGCTTCGGTTCGAATCCCCTGAAACTGGAGAATCTGCTCAATTTCAAGGCGTTTACTCCTGAGATGGTGATGTTGCTCGAAGGAGCGATCAAGGCTCGTCTCAACATGGTCATCGCGGGCGGTACGGGCTCGGGTAAAACGACGCTGCTCAACACGCTCTCGAGCTTCATTCCAACGCACGAACGCGTGCTGACGATTGAAGATGCCGCGGAACTTCAGTTACAACAAGATCACGTGGTACGTCTCGAAACACGTCCGCCGAATATCGAAGGCAAAGGACAAATCACGGCGACGGATCTCGTGCGCAATGCCCTGCGTATGCGACCTGAACGGATCATTATCGGCGAATGCCGTGGTCCGGAAACGCTGGACATGCTTCAAGCGATGAACACCGGCCACGATGGTTCGCTAACAACCGTCCACGCCAACACGCCGCGCGACGCAATCGCTCGCCTTGAAACGCTCGTGATGATGTCGGGCTTCGATTTGCCGATCAAAGCGATGCGACAGCAGATCGCTAGCGCCGTTCACTTGATCATTCAAGCGAATCGTTTGCAGGGTGGTATTCGCCGGGTCACCCACATCACGGAGGTTGTAGGCATGGAGCAAGATACCGTCGTCATGCAAGACATCTATCGTTACGTCCAAACAGGCATCGATGAGACGGGACGCGCCCGTGGGTACTTTGAGGCGACGGGCGTTCGTCCGAGCTTCATGACCAAATTGGAGTCGGCGGGTATTCGGCTTCCGGCCAGCGCTTTCCGTCAACGCATCATGCTACAGGACTAAACACGAGAGCGCGAACCGAATTCACGCGTGAGGAAAAAGATATGACCACAATCTTAGTCATGGTTGTCGTATTCATCGGCGTTGCCGCGCTGATCATGGCCATTTCGTCCATGTTTCGCGGCGATGAACCGACGGCTGCGGAAAATAAACTGGCGGCATTTGCCAACGCGCTGCAGAGAAAGGCGGGGAAGGGCGATGACGTGACTTTCACCCGAGAGGGAAATGATCACGTCAGCTCGATTGAAGAGATCATCTCGCGCTATTTCAACTTGCGCAAATTCTTGGAGCAATCGGACACGAAGGTCACGGTTCCTAAGTTTCTCGCGATGACGGCGATCGCAGGCGGTTTGTTGGGGTCGGTCTGCTTTGTATCTCAATTCACGATGTATCTGGCCCCGATTGGTTTTGCACTCGGCGCGGCAATTCCGTATGGCGCCATTCACTTCATTCGCGGTCGACGGCTTGGCAAATTTGGTAAAGCGTTGCCCGAGGCGCTGGAGTTGATGGGACGAGCACTGCGATCCGGCCATAGCTTGGGAGCGGGGATGCATTTGTGCTCTACCGAAATGAAGGGGCCGCTCGCGAAAGAGTTTTATCGCTGCTATGAGCAACAAAATCTTGGTATTCCGTTGGAGCAGAGCCTTCGCGAATTGACCGAGCGAGTCCCGAACGTTGACTTGCGCTTTTTCGCCACCGCCGTCATTTTGCAACGCCAAACGGGCGGTGATTTGGCGGAAATCCTCGACAAAATCGGTTATCTGATTCGCGAGCGATACAAGATCTGGGGGCAAGTGCAGGCGCTCACCGGTGAAGGTCGGTTATCGGGCATCGTGCTGCTCGCTTTGCCGCCGGTTCTATTTATCGTCATGTATCGACTCAATCCCGAGTATGTGATGACGCTCTTTACCGATGAACTCGGCCGAAAAATGCTCGCGGGCGCCATTGTGATGCAGTTACTCGGCGCGCTCGTTATCAAGAAGATTATCACGATCAAGGTGTAAATATGCTTGCTGCACAAATCGCCATCAGCTTTTCGATGATCACACCTGTCGCCATTTTCATTGGCGTAACGGCGCTCGTCTGGGTCGTGGTCCAGCTCTTCTCGGGCGGAAGCGATCGCATCGCGCGTCGGATTGACGAATTCCGTGATCCCCTGCTACGGAAACGGCGGGAATCGGAAGGCGAACTTTCCGGCACGGAATCGATGGCGAGGATGTTTGAGCAAGCAGCGCCTTCGCTCTCCAAACCGCTGATGCCGCAGAATGAAAAGGACTCGAGCAAGCTTAAAGATAAACTATCGGCCGCGGGTTTTCGTGGTGAGAATGCGGCGATGACGTTTCTTAGCATCAAAGTTATTGCCATGCTAATCGGCCTCTTCGCGGGCGGCGGCTGGGGGCTTTCGTACTATGGTCTAACTCAATCCACTTTGATCCGAGTTCTTGGTCTTGGCGGTTTGGGATTTTACTTGCCGGAACTGGTGCTCGGCTTTTTGGGTAGCCGGCGTAAGAGCGGCATCTTTTACGGCCTTCCCGATGCACTCGACTTGATGGTGGTGTGCGTGGAAGCGGGGCTCGGGCTCGACCAGGCGATGCGAAAGGTCTCGGAGGAGATGAAGCACTCCTATCGAGTTATTTCGGACGAATTCGGACTTTGCAATTTGCATCTTCAGATGGGACGCCAGCGCGCCCAGGCTCTGCAGGAACTCGGACAACGCACCGGTGTCGATGATCTTCGCTCCTTGGCGTCGGTGCTCATTCAAGCCGATAAGTTTGGCTCCAGCGTCGCTCAAGCGCTGCGCGTTCAAAGCGATGCGATGCGAACACGGCGTAAGCAGATGGCGGAAGAAAAAGCGGCCAAGACGGCTGTGAAACTGATTTTCCCGCTTGTGATCTTCATCTTTCCCGGCATTTTCGTGATTCTCGTTGGCCCCGCTGCGATCACGATGATGCGAGAGCTGTTCCCGCTAATGGGCGGCTAAACAGGGGCGTGGTTAGAGTGGAAAAGCCCTTGTTTTTCCAACCTGGCCTAGGTGGCTCTGTGCGCCCCCACTCGGAGTATTGGGGGCCAGGTTGAGGGGCGCGGTTGGAAGGAGTGGATTTTTAAAGGACTTAGGGAGGAGACCTTCAGAAATGGCTTGTTTTTATTACATTGCCTAGAAGGCCTAGATGGCCACTATCTAGGGACAGGCGGTCGTTAGGCGGCCTAGATTGCCAAGTTGTGCGGCGGCGTTCCGGGGAGAGAGGGCGAGAGTCCGCGTTCGCTATGCCGCTCCGACGGCGGCGGCCAGCGGTTCTTTACCGACGCGGAAGCAGAAATCGCCGAGTTCTTCGCCCTCGTTGCGATGGGATTTATAGTAGGTCAACACTCGGTCGAGCACAGGGACGACTTCTTCGGCGGGGACCATGTCTTTGAGGATGAAGTTGAGGCGGTTGCCCAGTACGCGTCCTCCGGTAAGAACGGTGTACTTGTTCTTCGCCTTTCCCACGAGGCCGATGTCGGAGTTGTAAGGCCGGGCGCAGCCGTTGGGGCAGCCAGTCATGCGGACGGTGAAGCGTTCGCGAGAAAGCCCCAGTCGGGCGAGGACGACTTCTAGTTGATCAATCATTCCCGGGAGGGCGCGTTCGCTTTCGGTGATCGAAAGTCCGCAGGTTGGCCACGCCACGCAGGCCATCGACCAACGGCGAACCGTCGAAATGCTCTCGCTTAGCGGGACGCCATGCGAGGTGAGGATCGATTCGAGTGACGCTCGATCCTCGGGGCGTACATCCGTGAAGATCAAGCTTTGATGGGACGTCAGGCGGAGGCCGGGATCGAGTTTGTTGCAGATTTCGCGGAGGGCGGTTTTGAGGCGGATGGTTTCGGTGTCTTTGATGCGGCCATTTTCGATGTTGAGACCGTAGAAGAGTTTGCCGTCACCCTGCTCGTCCCAGCCCATGTGGTCGTTGAAGCCGTAAACGTCTTCGGCGTCGGGTGCAGTCAGTTTGTAGCCGAGATAGGACTCGACCTTTTCGCGAAAGGCGTCGATCCCCCAGTTGTGGATCAGGTACTTGAGGCGGGCGAGTTTGCGGTCAACGCGGTTGCCGAAATCGCGCTGGACTTTCACTACCGCTTCGAGGACTTCGATCACTTTGTCGGGCGTCGCGAAGCAGAGTTTTTGCGCCAGCGCGGGGAAGGTCTTTTTGTTGGCCGGTGTCACTCCCAAGCCGCCGCCGACGAGAATGTTGTAGCCGCGGATGCGGCCCTTCTCGACTAGCGCAAGGAGGCCGGCGTCATTGGTGTAGACATCGGTGCAATTGTCGTGTGGAAAGCCGATTGCCATTTTGAATTTGCGCGGCAGGTAGTGGGCGCCGTAGATCGGCTCGACTTCTTCTGGTGTTTTCTCAGCGTCAACGTGTCGCGTCGTTTCGCCGGTCGAGGTGTCGGTGAGCCAGAGCTCGTGATAGGCGCGGGTGCGCGGGGCGAAGTGCAGGGCGATGTCGAGAGCTAGTTTTTGTACGCCGTCATAGACCTCGTTCTTGTAAGGAGCGGGGCAGCACATGACGTTGCGATTGACGTCACCGCAGGCGGCGAGTGTCGTTAATTGAATTTCATTGATTCGGCGGATGCAGGCTTTGAGATTGGCTTTGATGACGCCGTGGTGCTGTAAGCCCTGACGCGAAGTGATCCGGAGGGTGGTATTGCCAATCTCGTCGGCGAGGTCGAGTTCGGCGAGGAATTGCTGGCTGGTGAGTATGCCGCCGGGGATGCGGGAGCGAACCATGAAAATATGGGGAGGGTGTTCTCCGCCACCGCGGTGGTCGCGGTCATCTTGCTGGTAGGTACCGTGGAATTTGAGCAGCACTTCGCTGGTTTTGCCGAAGCCGTCGGAGCCGTCGCGTCCCTCCTCGTCAATCACTCCTCGCAGATAGCCGCTATCCGTTTTGATGCCTTCGACTGGGCTTAGCTGAACTTCCGAGGGCTGAGTTTCTGAAGACCGTGTGTCCGTTGCCATTGCATCCCTTGAGGGTACTTGCGCGATGTGGGAGAACTTTGGTCAATTCTCTTGGGGATACGTGCTTTGCGTCAACCCGATTGAGGCTACATCCACCCCGATTCTGCGGAAATTAGAACGCTATGGCGGCGAAAATTCTGGATGGAAAGTCGATCGCGAAGGAAATTCAGGCCGAGATTGCAAGCAAGGTCGAAGCTTTGATTCACAGCGGCAAGCGAGCGCCGAGGCTTGCAGCTGTGCAGGTCGGCGTTGATCCGGCTAGCAGCGTCTACATTCGCAATAAGAGGCTCGCGTGCCAGCGTGTGGGCATTGAAGATGATTATCGCTCGCTCGATGCGAACACCAGCGAAACAGAGCTTTTAAACCTTATCGCGCAGCTGAACAATGATGAACGGGTCTCGGGAATTCTCGTTCAATTGCCCCTGCCAGCGACGATGAACCCGATTCGCGTGCTCGATGCGATTGCGCCTCAGAAGGATGTCGACTGCTTTCATCCGGCCAATGTTGGCTTGTTGTCACAGGGTCGCCCGCGATTTATGCCTTGTACTCCGTTTGGTGTTCAGCAGGTTTTGCATCGAAGCGGGATCACTGTTTCTGGCAAGCATGTCGTGATTTTGGGCCGAAGCGAGATCGTCGGTAAGCCATTAGGGCTCTTGCTAGTCCAACGTGATGGACCTCTGGGACCATCGAGTGTTAACGCGACGGTCACGATTGCTCATTCACAAACGGCGGAACTAGCGCAGTTGACGCGGTCGGCGGATATCGTCGTAGCGGCAATTGGTAAATCGCGATTTCTGAAGGCAGAAATGGTCAGGCCCGGAGCGGTCGTCGTCGATGTGGGAATCAATCGTGAAGGGGAATCCATTGTCGGCGATGTCGACTACGGGCCCGTTTCGGAAATCGCCAGTGCGATTACGCCCGTGCCGGGCGGCGTGGGGCCGTTAACGGTGACGATGCTATTAGAAAACACTTTGCGAGCCGCGATTAGCCAACAAGCTTCTGGGGCGTTTCTTTAGGAATTAGCTTTCATCTTGCCGGCAGAAATGCTGGGAAGTTTCGATAGCGATTCGAGCATCGTCTCGACTTTAGCTAACCGCTCGCCATCGAGCGCGCTATTACCAAAGCGCACTTGGTAGTAGAGTTCGATAAAATCGTTCGAGCTATCTTTCCAGCCCAAATCGGGTGTCGTGTCTAAACGTGAAGAGATTGCCATCGCGAATTCGCGAGGCGTTTGACCTGCATCGCGAACTAATCCCAGCTGTTTGAGAATCGCTTCGAATCGATCATAAAATTCAACGTGGGAACGCGATCTGGCGATTTCTCGTTGTGTTCGCGCACGAGTCAAATACTCTCGAGCCGCCGTACTAATCCACCGCCCGAAGTTGAATAACAAATAGAGCCCCGCGCAAAAGGTCATTGCCGCCAAACCCCCGCGCCAATTGAACCAATTGCCGGCAAGGAATTCTCGAATTCCCTCCATTTGGCGAAGGCGCTGAAACCACTCCTGCCAGGCGCTGATGCTAAAGACGCTCTTCACACCTTCCAGCATGGTCGATTTGAATGGATCGTAAACAACCTCTTGCTGACGGCGCGGGTTCATCCCGACGACGTAATCTCGCCAAAGAATCTGTGCGAAATTGATGGAATTTGAGGCGACGGAAGGGTTGCCGCCTTGAAACGCGGGTAAACCGGCTTGGGGAGTGGGGTCAAATCGCATCCATGCGCCTCGCGGGAACTTCTCAGGAAAAGCTGGACCCATGGCCGCCAAGTCATCCTTCGTAACGAAGACTTCCACCCAAACATGCGCGTGATGTTGCCGGACTTGGTAATACTCGCCCAATTCGTTGTATTCGCTCGTGCAATATCCGTTGACTAGCCGGCAGGGAATTTCACGATGTCGAAGCATCACTGCAAGCGCGCTGGCAAAAAATTGACAATACCCTCGCTTGGACGTCGTTACAAAATCCTCGATCGGATCGACTCCCGTTGGGATTCGAATGCTCGAGCGATCGACGGAGTAAACGTATTCCCCAGAAGACTGTAAATGCGCATTCAGTGCTTGTGCGGTCGAAACCCGATTTGCCGTTGCCCCAGGCGAAGCTTGAAGAATGGCATCGCATTTTTTCATGAGCCCGGGAAATCTGGTCGGCTCAATGGTGGTGAGATCGTGATAAGCGGGATCTTCGCGGTGATCGATCGGACGGAGCACGCTTTGCTGGCCGTCGATGAAGGAATTGGTGAGGAGTGTGTACTCGAACCCAACACCTCCCGTTCCCTGCAAAAAATTTCCCTTATCCAGCAATCGCATGGTGTTCGGTGTGGTGCTGGTGGAATAGATGGGATAGATCGCGAAAAGAGTTCCGTTGCCGCGGATTGGCATATCGAGGGTAAAATGCTGCCGAACCAGCGATTCGCGCGTGGGCGCCGTGGGTAAAGCCGTCAATTCTGGATAGGGCGCCGCTCCAGGATCGTTCCGGCGCCAAGAAAAACTACTTCCGCCGCCGGTGCGCCCGTAGTAGCGGAGGACATTTCCTTGAATATAGAGCGGATCTTCCGTCTCGATCGGTTGATTTGAGAAGGCATTTCTCAATGTCATACGAAAAACCGGGTCAGGGTTTTGTTGCAGCGTGGCGACCGATTGCAACTGAACTTCAGGAGAAAATCCCGTGAGGGTTTGGCCCACTTTTGCCATGACCCAGCCATTTTCGCCGAGCCGCGGCATCACTGCGAAAAAAACGGAGGCGAGTGCGAGCGTCAAAATCGTGATGCGAACCGTTTCACGAGCGATGCTCCAAAACATGGTTTTCGTTCCAATCGATGCGGAACGGACGAAAGCAACCTGGTTGGCTGAGGCAGCCAGATTTTTTGCGATCGCGAGTGCGCTATTTTCAGTTTGCGTGCCTTGAAGAGGATGCGCCTGCTCATTTCCTTTACTCGCGTCATTGGTGGTCTGGAGACGATCTTCTTCTCGCCAAAGATAAAAACAGGTGAGTGTGCTCATCGCTGAGAGCACAAATAGCAGCAGCAACGGCGCAAAATAGGCCTCCGGCTCTGTCGTGGAGGCAACAACGACGCGGAGTAGGCCGAGCACCAGAAGCACCCAATAGATTCGGAGCGCCTTTTGCTGGAAAAAGAGGATCAATTGAAGATAGAGCAATAAGTCGGCGACGGCGGGAAGTTGAAACGCTTGGCCTCCGCCATAAAACTTTCGAGCGCAACTGACCATCGCGACGAGCGCCAACAAATTCGCGGCCCAGCTAGGAATCGCCGTCCATTTCCAGATCTCGACGATGAAGATCGACCCGACAGCGGCGACGAGGAAAAAGAACTGCATCTGGCGAGACTGCTCTAAATCGCCGAGCATCGCCATGCCCAAGACGGAGAGGATTACCAACTGGATTTGTAGCCAGCGTTCAATCACGTGCGTTCGCTCCTCAGGTTTGCGAGTCCACATCGGCAAAGAATGGATTTAAGTCACCGCGACGAACGTTTAACAGCAATGTTTGCTCTCCGGATTGGCTCCATGCTTCGAGGTCGCTCGAACTGCGCGCCGGGTCACTTGACCGTCGTGATGTCACTCGGATGATGGGAGTTCCATCCGCAGCGTAGGAACGAAATTCATCAGGAAAAGCCAATTCCGTTTCGGATTGCGTCGGTTCGAGCGTTGACAACTCCGAAAGTAGCTCCTCGAGCGCGATATGTGACGTCACGCCGGTCCAAATAAGCGGCTTCTGGGCGTTTACAAGTAAGCACAATCGATGCGCGCCTTGCTTGCAAAGATCGTCGATGGCGGTGGCGACAAAACTGATCGCTAGTTCGACGGCGGCGCAATCATCCAAACCACCTTTTAATGGGCTCCACGGATCGAGTAACAAGATCAGGTCTTGGTTTTGCTGGCGTTCAAACTGTCGCACCATGAGGCGGCCCGCGCGGGCCGAGGTGCGCCAGTGAATCCAGCGTCGGCTGTCGCCATCACGCCATTGTCTCAGTCCATGAAACTCACCTTCGACAAAGCCTCGGCGGCTATGGCTTTTCTTCTCGCCTTGGCGCAGTGTTTCCACTTCCATGCGCCAGGCGGGCAAGAGGAAACCGAGTCGAGGCAAAACTCGCCAATCTTCTTCTTCGATCCACTTCACTCTTGATTCGACAAACCCCAAGGGGTATCTGGTCGAAGCTTCCAGGGGCCCAAAGCGATATCTACCTCTGCGATTGGCGGAAATTCGATAGGCGGCCTTGACGACGTTGGGCTCTTTTGATTGGGCGAGAACGGTGATCACGGCGGGAGCATCGAAGCTTGCGAGGCTTAGAGGTTCAACAAGGTGAAATTGATCCTTGAGCATCAATGTCCAAGCGGCCGTCATGCGACGGGGATGTTCAACCTCGATCTCAACGATGCATGACTCTCCAGCGCAAACCCCCTCCGGCAAGCGGCGTTTCGCTGTGATTCTCCAAAGCGAGGCTCTCGCCAAATAGGAGTTGATCAGAAGCGGAACCAGGAGCAAGCCGGTGATGAAGACAAGGAGATTGACCTCGCGAATGAGCGCAATCGCGGCGACTGAGCCTACGCCGAATGCGTAGGAAATTGTCTCTCGAATGAATCGCGTCCTTCGCGTGGGCGCGAACTGCTGGGGAGTCGAACTCATGGGAACCGCGCTCATGACGTGCAATATCCTGCCTGCTAGTTCGGATTGCCTGCTAAGTCGGGACTGGCACGCTTTCAATGAGGCGCGTGAGAACGGTTTCGACTGCCGAACGTTGCCCTGCTCGTAGCAATCCTTTCGCAATCACTCGATGCGAGAGTGCGGCGACGGCGAGTGTTTTGATGTCATCAGGAATCACAAATTCCCGATTGGCGAGCACCGCGCGGGCCTGCGCGGCTCGATAGACGCTTAGGACGGCCCGCGTACTGACGCCGACGCGCAGTTCGTCGGAAGTTCGTGTTCGATTGGCAATTTCGAGCAGATAAGTCTCAATCGATGCATCGACTTTCACCTCCCGCACTTTCAACTGCACTTGGAGCAGATCTTCGAAGGAGACGACCGGCTTCAATTCGCTGACGGGATCGACCTGGCGATGGCTGCTGAGGACGAGTCGCTCTTCGTTTTTGCCTGGATAGCCCATCGAAATCCGCAGCAAGAAACGATCCATTTGGCTTTCGGGAAGCGAGTAAGTTCCCTCCATTTCAAATGGATTTTGCGTCGCGATCACGATGAAGGGATTTGGCAGCGTGAGCGTTTCACCATCGACGGAAACTTGTCGCTCGCTCATCGCCTCCAGAAGGGCGCTTTGGGTGCGCGGCGGAGCGCGGTTGATCTCGTCCGCCAATACTACGTTGGCGAAGATCGGCCCTTTGTGAAAGCTGAACTCACTCGTTCTCGTATTAAAGACATTGCTGCCCACGATATCGCTCGGCAGCAAATCGGAAGTGAACTGGATGCGGCGAAACTCGCCGGCGAGGCTTTTGGCGATCGCTTTGCCGACCAGGGTTTTCCCCACGCCGGGGACATCTTCCAGAAGGATGTGTTCTCCCGCTAATAGCGCCGTAAGACAGGATTCAACGACTTCTGATTTTCCTAGAACAACCGAATTGATATTGTCTCGCAGTGATTTGACCAGCGACGACGCATCTGACATGCAGGGGGTTCCTTGAGGACAATGAGACCAACGTTCGCGACCGAAATCTCGCCGATAGCAACGTTGAATTTACTCAACGAATTGCGATGCATCCGGCGGCTCCCGGCAACTAACGCCTTATAAATGCGAATAATGAATGCTGGCATGATAGCAGGCGGAAGTGAAAGTGTCTGCTATTTCTTCTTCCTTGCTGGCGTAACGCAGATCGGAATTGACACGTTCGTGGCTAATCAAGTACCGAAGTAGCGAGAATCGGCAAGAAATGGGCCAGATGGCCATTGCAAAGGGATCGGCAATGCTTGGGAAGATGACGTCTGTAACAACTGCTGGCGTCTTTATGGCCGCCCTTTTTGGCGGGGGCGCCTGGTATGTCTTTCAAAATCGAGACGCCAATCCTGCGGCGAGTTTTGTCGCGGCAGTAAATCAAAAGGATTCCGCGGCGATGCGGCGGCTATTTAACACGGCATTGGCGGAACACACCGATACTGCCGTGCTTCAACTGTGGATCAATGCGGTCGATGACGCGCTAGGCGCGTCCGCGATTGCCGACCCCAAACTCGTTCAGGTCGCGCAATCCACCGTGGATGGCGAGACGAGGCAGGTGGTCTCTGCGCCGCTTAAGGGCGTCAAGGAGGATGCTTCGCTCGAACTGGAGATTGCCAACGGCGGCATCAATCGGTTTGAAATCCTGTCCGATGCGATTGCTCATGACTGGTTTGAAAAGCTAGAGAAGACGGCTGTCTACGAAAAGGAAGCAGAAGCTTTCTTGCAAGCGCTCCTAGGTAACAAACCGGATGTCGCTTATGCGTTACTCCATGCGGACGCTCGTGAATACCTTTCCGAAGAACAGATGCGGGAATGGGCGGAAATGTTGCACACTCAGGCGGGAGCGATCAAAGGAAAGCCCACCTATAAGGGCTTCAAATTTGAGACGTTCTCAGCGCTGGTGGGAACCAACGCTGATGATGGCGAACGGCGGCTGCGGCTGGTTTACGATGTTGAATGTGAACTCGGCGCTAAGACCCGCGCGGCCCTCGATTTCAAGCTCGAGGGCTTTCGCTTTTTTTTGATTGCCTTTGATTTGACGGGCAACACGGATCTTTAGTGTCGCCTATCGAAACTGAAAACGGGCCAGGCCGATGCCAAGCCAAATCCAGTTTACAACCACAAAGGTCGTGACGAATTCGATGCCGCCGGAGCCGCTGCCATAAGAGTGGAGACCCACGGAGCCGGTATCGGCGAACATTGGCAGGATGAAGTTCACGCCGTACCACGAGAAGATGATCATTGAGGCGCCGAGCACCGTTCCAAAGACGAGGCCGACGTTGTTAAACCAGCCGGCATAGCGGCCATGTAGGATGGCGAGGTAAACGAGAGCGGAGATGAGAGCCCAAACCTCTTTAGGATCCCAGCCCCAAAAGCGGCCCCAGGAAACGTCGGCCCAGACGCCGCCGAGAATGGTGCCGGCGACCAAGAGCAACACTGCAACCTGGATTGCGCGGTAGCAGTATTGAGCGACGTCGTTGAAGGCTTCTGGTGGTCTGCGGCGCGAATCAAAATCGGCGATGACTCCGCCGGCGGCGCCCATCCCGGGCTTGGATGCGAGTCCCGAGGGAACGGGAATACGATACTTACCGAAGATGAGATAGCCAATCGAGATGTTTCCCAGGATCAGCGCCAAGAAGCCGGCGCCATAACTGGCAACGATCGTTAGCACGTGGATCGTGAGCCAAAAATTGGAACGCAGCACTGGTTGAAGCGGAGAGAAATTCTTATTGAGGATGTCGGGCGGCGAGTACCAAGCCACGCACGTTCCGAAGGCGGCAAATGCGGCGGCGGCCCAGCCGAACCAGGCCCGCTTTTGGGTTTCGCCGAGCATTTCGGAAAGATTGTCGGTCGCCCAGCACCAAGGGACGAAAATGATCGAGCCCAACAGCGTGAGAACAATGCGGGGACCATACCAGACGGAAATAATGAGGCAGAGCAGGCTAACCGCCCAGACCAATAGATCATTGAGGCCATTGGAGAAATGTCCCTGGAGCAAATCCGCCGAGGGCAAAGCTCGGAGGATCGTTTGGTGGCCATCGCCGTAGCCGGTGGCGAGGGCAAGGAACCAGAATAGAAATGCCATGCCTAGCAAACGCGGAATCGCGAGGACTGCGCCTGCGATGGTCCAGAGTTCGGGGGAGAGTTTTTTGGTTTGTTCGCGGGTCAGATCATCGGCTTCCCAGGTAAATGGCAAGGCGTTGAGTCGCCAGGCGTGGGAAATACCGGGCCAGAGCATTGGCAGTAGCAAGAACCAGAGGCCGAGAATGGCGACGACGTAGGGAACGAAAATCACCGTCTCATACATATTGGTGACAGGCGCCCAGCCAGTAATTGCCACGCGCAGATAGAAGCCATAACCGGTGAAGAGAATGCCGCCCAGAAAGATGAATGCCCCGAGCCAGAACATAACTCGCTTAAATGGGCCCATGGCGAGGCTAAAGGAGACACAAGCGCAAAGGCTGATGCACCAGGACCAAAAGAAGGGGGAGAGTGTGTTGTAGTGGAACTCGCGGGCGGTGACTTCTGGCTTCGGATAGGCGGTGTAGAGGATGAGATCGGTATCGAGCTCATCCTCTTTGAGTCTCTTGGCGATCAGTTCTTCGCGGATTGGCTCGATTGCATCGCCTAGCGCCCGGACGGATTGGACGAAATCGGCTTGAGCTTCCTCAAAGTCGGGAGCGGGCTTGCCTTGCAGGGCGAGCTCTGCGGTGCGGGCAAAGGTGGTCCAGTTGGAGCGTACTTTCTTCAATTTCGCGGGCGGGAACTGTTCTGTAAGGCCATCGGAGAGGAGCACCGCGTGCAACGAGAGCCAGGGCTGCGAGGTATTGGTCGTATCGCGCTTCGCGGAGAGCGCCGTGACATTGAGCGAAGGGGCGATCAAGATTCCTTTGCCTTCGTCGTACAAGGCGACGCGCATTTCCTGGGAGAGCCGCAATAATTCACGGGCGTTGGTTGCCAATTCCCGCACCACTTTGGCGAGCGTGTCGTTCCCCTTGGCGCCGGGCTTCTTGAGTTGCTCGTAGAGTGATTCCTTTTGTGTTCGCAGGAGTTCTTCGAGTGAGCTGACTGCGGAATAGAGTTTCTCGACGGCAGCGGAGGCTTCGTCGAGCGACAGCGATATCTTTGTCGAGTCCTGCACGAAGAGCGGGGCGACAAGGCCGCGGACTTTCTCCATCGCGGCGATCGTCTCGCCAGCTTTTTTGGAGATCGGATTGCCACCATTGGCGTCTGACAGTTGAGCGATTTCGGCGAGCGTGGCGCCGAAGGAGCGTTCGCCTTCATTTCCGCTGATCAGTCGCATCGCTTCGCTGACATAGCGAATGAACACCGAACGAGAGCCGGGAAGGGCGACGGGATCGACCGTCAATGGCAAGCTTGGATCAAAGGAGATGGCGCGAAATTCGTCATAGCGATCGAGCACTTCGAGGACGAGCTTATCGACGCCGCTAGGCGCCGCTTTGCCGCCCATTTGGGCCATTTCGCGACGGCGATTTTGTGCTTCTTCCAGGTACTTCGCGAGCGATTTCGATTCGGCGATTTGCTTGGGCGAAACGAATGGTAGTTTCATGCCCCGATCATTCGTCATCGGAACGCCAATGATCTCTTTGACTGCTTCATGCGGCGCGTAGATGAAAGGGACTTCTTCCCATTGCTTAGGCATCAGCATCCAGCTGAGAACCAACTCCGATGGCGTAAACGAGCGAGTGTGGCCATTTGGGAAGAGCTCCGCAGCAGACTTAGGAACATCTTTCGACTTCTCAGGGCGGTAGTCATCGAAACCGAGTTTGATTGAGCCTTTCGATCGATGGCAAATACTCTCCATCGCCAAGTTGGCGTAGCTGTCGAAGGGTTTTGTGCGGCCTTCATGAAAAAGAGGCAGCCCGCGCAAAGCGTCGAGGGGCAGTTTTCTTGGCTTGGCTTCTTGGGCGTTGGCGGTCGCGACGAACGCGAGCACCAATCCAAAGAACGCCATAAGAGTGCGTGATGATTGAGAGTATTTTTGCATGGCTTAGTATGTTTCCACCATTTCCGCTGAGGCGAGGACTGGCGCGAGGGAGGGGCGGATCGAGACGGAAGAGTTTGGACGAGTACGAGGGGTGAAAAAGTAGGCTCGCATGAAGAACATCACCGCAACACCGATGATGATGAACACGCACCCGGCGCTGCGTACACCGCGGCCAGGGTCGTAGTTCACCGAGAGCACCGACATATAGAGTTCATCCTTGTCGGCGGAGGCGGGGACGATTTCATCGAACTCTGGGGTACCCGGTAACCAGGGTCCGTTGTAACTCTCTTGAAAGAGCCGATAGGATCGTCCCGAGTGAGGATCATCGACGTCGATTGGCGCGTTCATCGTGATCCACATGTTTTCGCCGATGCTGGCGGATTGAATCCAATAGGTTCGGCCTGATTGGGAATCTGTGGCGATCGCTGATGGCGAATAGACGCGACTTTTGGCGGCAACGCTTGCATTTTTGGTCTTCAAGTCGACGCGGATGATGGCGTCGGGATTGCGCTGCGGAGGTGGTTTGTTGGAGTTAGCGGCCTTTGAGGTATGGATTGAAACGCCGACAAACAGCGCATCGCCGCCCGGAGCCATCCCAAGTGATAGCGGCGTTTGATCATCGTTCACGCGAAAGAGCGTTTCCAGCTTGTCGCCATCGACTTGAGCGACTTCACCGGACTTGGAACTGACGATATAGATGCTGGGATCCTTTTCTCGTCCGCCAACTACGAGGCCGACAGCGTCTTCGAATTTTCGCGCGAGGACCGTTGTTTTCTTTTCCTTCAAATCGAGTGAGAACAATTCGCCTGACGCAGGGTCGATGAAATAGGCGAGCTGCGATTCTTCATGTAGCGCCATATAGCTGGGCGTGGAAGTAAATTGGTGGACCCGTTCCACTCCACCGCCGCCCAGGTCGCATGACATGAGCGCGGCGCCACTTTGAAGATTGGCGTTTTTTGTGAATTTCTCAGCGGGACTCGCCGTTTCGACCCAATAGAGTTTGCGTGCTTTCTGGGCTACGCACATCGCGACAATATCGCCGCTGACTTGTTTGGTTAATTCCGATAGGCCCTTTTCATCCGCATTGCTGCTGGCCATGCCGCGAATTTGCCAAATGACTCTTTGCTTGGCGTCCGACATAAAAATATCGCCACGCAGTGAATCGACCGCGAGTGCCGCGCCGGGCTCACATCCCTCGTCTAGCTTGAGCTGTGTTGGCCAGATGCTGTTGGCATCGACATAGCGGATTTCTTTCGAATGTTCGCGGTCGAGAAGGTCTACTGTGCTCGAGAAATGGGACGCCTGGCTCGTGCCGGGATCGAGCTTGCGTTCGAACTTATCGAGGCGGACCCGAAAGCCGATATCGATCGCGTCGAGCATCATCGTCAGTTCGTATTTTCGCTTGCCGCCTTCGACGATCAGTCGATCTTCGGGCCGCAGGATGGTTGGATCATCGGGACTGGCAGCGCGAAGCCATTTGGTTGATTTGGTGACCTTGCCATCACCATTCTTGGCGATCACTTCGAGTTGGACGGCCGGACGCGATTGTGCGATCGGTAAATCGCGGCGAAACTCAACCGGTACCGCGATCTTGCCCGGTCCATCGCAAGGGGTGTATCGGGAAACATACATTTTGAGCTGGGCAAAGGGCATTTTGAATGCGTTAATCGCTTCGGCTTCGCTGCCCTGAGTAGGCAACTCGCCGACGGCGGGAACGCTTTGCAGATTCCAGTAGCGGTAAAAGAGCATTTGATCGGGCGAGCGCAAGATCTCGATGCGTGAGCTGATTTGCAATTGCGCCCGCTCTTCCCGCGAGCGTTTACTTTGATCGAACCAGAAGGCGCCAAAGACGCCGTTTTCATAGTCGTAAACATTGAGTTCCGAGGCTTCCGCGAGCAAGTTGAGTTTGCCAACCTCTTTGCCCGCTTTCCAAATGCGAAGTGTCGTCGCGGGATTGTCTGGCGAGGTCGCGCCGGTTTGTCCGTCGATTTGAACTTCTTTTTTTGCATTCAGTTTGGGAATGCCGATTGGAAAATAGTCGACGATTTCCACCTCAAGAGGAGTGCCTTCAAGTGGGAATTTGCCCTTGCCTAACTTCTCTTCAACCGAGAATTCCAATCGTTTTCCCTGAGCATGCAGCACCACGTTGCCTTTGGGACCAAGCGGACTTTTTGGAGCGGAATCCAAAAAGGCTTTTACTTGCTCGTCTGTTGTGGCAAGGGTGAGCGTGAAGTATCCGCCACCGACAAATTGCTTTTCGCCGATACCAAGCGGGTAGGACTTCTTGTCTCCAATGGCCGTCGTATAAAGCGACGGCACGTCACTCCAAGTTGCCGGTTCCTCGACTTCCTTCGAAGTGCCGTCGGCCTCGTTCACGACCGTTCGCTTCAGGATCGCGCCGCCCACTCGCATTTGTAGCGGGCCTTCCATGCTGGAGTGGGCGTAATAATCGAGCACCTTCACCTGAACATCATCGCGTTCAAAGAGAGTGTCGCCCACTTTGTGCCGCATCGGCAAGCGAAAGAGCATGCCGCTCAATCCTTGGACGATGCTCTGGCCCACTTTCTTTTGCCAAGTCGTCTTGGGATCTCGGTCAAAGGCGGAAAAAGTAAATTTGTTGGCGTAGTCGGCCCAGCTCATTGGTCCGCCGCGAAAGGTGAGCTTCTCGACTTCGTCCACTTTCTTG